>CAZKXN010000059.1:1788-7812 GCA_964556905.1 uncultured Gammaproteobacteria bacterium | reverse complement strand
GCTTGTATAGTTCCAGAGATGGTTGGCTTTACATTCGGCGTTCATAATGGTAAGATCCACATTCCTGTGTTGATTGTAGAAGATATGATCGGCCATAAACTCGGCGAGTTTTCGTTTACACGCAAATTTGTACGTCACGGCGGAAAGATGCAAAAAGAGCAAGAACAGACCGCCGCTGCAGCCGCGGCAAGTAAAACTGCCGCCGCCGCCCCTGCTAAGAAATAATGTTTCCTATGGAGATACGAGCATACAATCGTAATGTGCGTCAGTCAGCGCGGAAGGTTCGCCTTATTGCCGACCTTATTCGCGGACTGGATTCTCAAAAAGCGCTTGATCAATTGCGTTTCAATTCTCGCGCCGCGTGCGTTCCGATAGAAAAAGTTCTTCGCTCCGCGCTTGCAAACGCAGAGCATAATTTTCATATCAACGGTGAAGATACGTTTATAAAAACAATAACTGTTGATCAGGGGACGCCGTTAAAGCGATGGCGAGCCAGGGCATTCGGCCGCGCGGCTCCGATACGCAAGCACTCCTGCCATATCTCGCTTGTATTGAATGAATTGCAAGGAGCAAGAAAAGCAGTTCCAAAACCTTCATCTGTAAATACACCGGCAGATTCGGGCTTGGTTGTAAGTCAGGACGTTCTTTCGCTTGACCAACAAACCAGCAAGCCAGTTCCCTCACAAACAGAAGAGTACAAAAAAGAAACTATTGACACCAGCCGATTGGGGCGTCATGAGCATGATCAAAAAAATAATACAGAAATCAAAAAACAGAAAGGATTTCTAAAAAGAGTTTTCAATCGTAAGTCTGGTTAATACTATATTTTATGTTCAACAGCCATTACAAAAAATTATTATCCTTTATTCATAAGCATTTGCGTGTTTCAGGCAAAAGTATGGAGGGCACATGGGGCAAAAAGTAAACCCAAGATTGTTTCGTACAGGCGTTATCTTTTCATGGGATTCAAAATGGTTTGCGCGCAATCCCCAGTATGTGAAATGGTTGCGAGAAGACATTGAGATGAAGAAGTTTCTCAATAAAGAGCTTGCGTCTGCCTCTGTCGCAAAAATTGAGATAGAACGCACCAGCAATGCTGTTTCTATTTTGATTCATACTGCAAAGCCCGGCGTGGTTATCGGGCGTCAAGGCGCCGGCGTGGAAGAATTGAAAAAAAAGATTCAGCAGAAATTTTTCAGTTTGGATAAAATTTCAGTCAAAATTAATATCGTGGAAGTTGATTCTCCGGCTCTCAATTCTCAACTCGTTCTTCGCTCAATGATTGACGATATTGAGAAGCGCATGCCGTATCGGCGCGTATTAAGAACAGCTATTGAGCGTGTGCAAAAAGCAGGCGCCACTGGCGTGAAAGTAATGGTAGGAGGGCGTCTGAATGGAGCAGAAATAGCAAACCGCGAGAAGCTCGTTTGGGGGAAAGTCCCTCTTCACACATTGCGCGCACATATTGATTATTCCAGAGGAACAGCTCATACCATCGCTGGAACAGTTGGAGTCAAGGTTTGGATATATAAAGGCGAAATTTTTAGCGAAAGGAAAAAGTAGAAATGATGTTTCCTAAAAAAGTAAAACATAGAAAATGGCACAGAGGCCGCGGCCGCAACAAAGGGAGCAAAGCGACAGCAGGCACGTATGTGAGTTTCGGCGATTACGGAATCAAGGCGTTGGAAGAGAGATGGGTTACGGCGCGGCAGATTGAGGCCGCTCGCCGCGCAATCACGCGCGCCGTGAAACGCGGCGGCAAGATTTGGATTCGCGTTTTTCCGGATCGCCCCGTCACGTTTCACGGAAATGAAAACCCAATGGGCGGTGGAAAAGGAGCAGTTGATCATTATGTTGCCAGAGTTTTGCCGGGCATGGTTTTGTTTGAAATGAGCGGAGTAGACGAAAAAAACGCGCAGAGCGCTCTCCGTCTTGCAGGGTTCAAATTGCCTGTCAAAACGCGTTTTGTGAGAAAGGAAGAGTGATATGAAATTCAAAGAGTTGCAAGATAAAACGCCGCAGGAATTAGATACGTTTCTTTCCGCCACTCGGAAAGAATTAGTAGGATTGCGTATGAATGCGACTGCCGGGCAATTGAAAAATGTAAGAGAGATCCGGAAAAAAAGAGCATTGATCGCACGCATTCTTACGCTTACAGCCCAACCGGCAAAATGAATAATACGGCTACAATCATTATGGAAAAGCAAAACAAGCAAAAAACACGACGGAAACTGCAAGGAGTTGTTACGAGCGATAAGATGAGCAAGACTCGTATTGTAAATGTGCATAGGACAAAAATGCATTCAAGATACAGAAAGCGGATTACAGTTTCAAAACGATATATGGCGCATGACGAGCGTGGAGAATATCATATTGGAGATACAGTAGTATTTGAAGAAACACGTCCGTTAAGCCGTCACAAGCGATGGAGGATTATCGGAAGAGTGGAAACAAAACAGATTTCTAAATCGCTATGATTCAACACAGAACAATTCTTGCATCCGCAGACAATACAGGAGCACGGCGCATTCAATGCATCCGCGTGTTAGGCGGCTATAAGAAGCGGTACGCGCGGATCGGTGATATTATTACGGTTGCGATAAAATCCGCAGAACCGCACAGTGCTGTGAAGAAAGGCGAAGTTGCGCACGGGGTAATCGTAAGGACTCGGAAAGAAACGCGGCGTCCTGACGGCACGTATATCCGGTTTGACGACAATGCTGTTGCGTTGATTGACAAAAAATCCAAAGAGCCGCGAGGAAGCCGTATATTCGGTCCTGTTGCGCGCGAGCTGCGCTCGCGAGGGTTTACGAAAATTATTTCACTTGCCCAAGAGGTTTTATAAAGATATGAACATACGAAAAGGGGATGTAGTAAAAATTATTACAGGAAAAGACAAGGGTAAGACGGGTACAGTGCTGAAAAGCTATCCGCAAGAGAGCCGTATTGTTATAGAAGGATTGAACCTGGCTGTGAAACACGTGCGTGCGCGCAAGCAAGGCGAGAAAGGTCAAAAACTTTATATTCCAGGCCGCATCTCTGTTTCAAAAGTCATGGTGGTGTGCAAAGCATGCGGCATGCCGACACGCATTGGCCATATAACAACCACGACAGAAGGGGAAAAAATAAAATCCCGAATGTGCAAGAAATGCAAAAAGGCATTGTAACGCCGTACTAAAGAGATCATTATATCTATGTCCAATCTTTACAAAAAATATCAAAAAGAAACAGTGCCCATTTTGCAGAAAGAATTTGAATTGAAGAATACACTTCAGGTTCCTCGTATTGTCCGTGTTACTGTGAATGTCGGTGTCGGCAAATCTTCCAAAGACCCTGAATTTGTTTCTGTTGTGGAAAATACCCTTTCGCGCATCACAGGTCAAAAGCCAATTAGGACATTGGCAAAAAAGTCTATTGCAAGTTTTAAGATTCGCGAAGGACAAGTGGTCGGGGTGGCAGTAACATTGCGAAAAAAACGGATGTATGATTTTCTTGATAAACTGCTTGCATTTGCATTGCCTCGTGTGCGTGATTTCCGCGGTATTGACGCAAAAAATGTGGATGCGCAGGGAAATATAACGATTGGTTTTAGAGAAAATCTTACGTTCCCGGAGATTCGTCCGGATGAGATAGAGCGCGTCCATGGGCTGGAAGTGTCTATTACAACGACAGCGCGTTCGCGCGACAAAGGCCTTCGTTTATTTACTCTTCTTGGATTTCCGTTTAAGGCGGCTTCGGCTCGCAGTAAAACAATATGGCAACAACGGCGCAAGCAATAAAATCAATTCGTTCAATCAGCAAACCGAAATTTTCTACTCGGATTGTGAGGCGGTGCTGGCGATGCGGCCGGCGTCACGGCTTCATGCGGAAGTTTCAGCTTTGCCGCATTTGTTTTCGAGAGCTCGCAAGCCGCGGAGCAATCCCCGGCATTACTAAAAGCAGTTGGTAATCAATACCATATACCATATTTGTATGACAGATCAAATCGCAGACCTTCTTTCAAGAATTCGCAACGCGCTCAAAGTGCGAAAACCGCTCGTTATTGCTCCGTATTCCCGCGTGAAGCGCGATATTCTTGCTGTGCTCAAATACGAAGGATACATATTGGAAACTGAAACAGTAGAAGATGCGGGCGTTCAGCAATTAAGGATTTCACTCAAGTATGTTGGAGAAAAACTTCCTGCCATTCATACTCTGAAACGGATTAGCAAACCAGGCGGCCGCGTATATGCAAAATCCAAAGAACTCCCTATTGTGTTAAATGATCTTGGGATAGCCATTGTTTCTACATCACATGGCATTATGACAAATCGTGAAGCTAGGAAACGGGGTCTGGGGGGCGAAGTACTCTGTGAAATTAGCTAGGGGGCGCAAAAGTATGCGCAGAACACAATAACGGCGCAGAAAATAGCGCCAAAATACAGACGGATAAATATGTCGCGAATAGGAAAACAACCAATTTTCATACCAGAAGGAGTCAATGTTGAGATTGATGGCTCTTCAGTTGTCGTGAAAGGGCCAAAAGGGACCATGAAGCGCGTGTTGCATTCAGCGGTTATTCTTGGTAAAAAGGAAGGAGTTCTTCATGTTACTGTTAAAAACCCCAACAGCAATACCCATAGAGCATTGTGGGGACTTTCACAACGTTTAGTTCTAAATATGGTGCATGGAGTTACTCAAGGGTTTGAAAAACAGCTTGAATTGAATGGCATTGGCTTTCGTGCGTCCCTTAGCGACAGGACACTTACATTGAATGTTGGATTTTCTCATCCGGTGGAATTCCTTTTGCCGTCAGGAGTTGATGTGAAAGTGGAGAAAAACGTCATTACCATAAATGGCATTGATAAAGAGATGGTTGGCGAAACAGCGGCGCGCATTAGAAGAATTCGCAAACCAGAGCCATATAAAGGAAAAGGGATTTGCTATCTCGGCGAAGTAATTCGCAAAAAAGCAGGCAAAGCCGCCAAAGCAGGGGCAAAATAATTTTTCTATATGAAACACGATACGCAATTTCAAAAACAGATGAGAAAAAGAAGAGTTAGGGGAAAGATTTCAGGGACTTCCGCTGTTCCTAGGGTTTCTGTGTTCCGCGGAAGCAAACACCTTTTTTTGCAGATTATTGATGATACGCTTTCAAAAACCCTTGTTTGCGCCGCAGAACATGAGCTTTCCAGCGGCGTAAAAGAAACGAAAATTCAGCGCGCGCACGCATTAGGCGCATTACTGGGGAAAAAAGCTCGTGCCGCAGGACTGGAACGTGTAGTGTTTGACAGGGGCTCAAGCGCATATCATGGACGCGTGCAAGCAGTTGCCCAAGGAGCGCGTGAACAGGGTTTAGTATTTTAGTAATTGTGATATTGTATGGCAGGAGAAAAAAGATCAAGAAAAGAAAGAGGGTCGCGAGAAGCGGCGGAGCGTGAGTTTGAACAGCGCATTATTGACATTGCTCGCGTTGCCCGTGTCATGGCTGGCGGAAAACGCATGCGATTTCGCGCCTGTGTTGTTATAGGAGATATGAAAGGGATGGTTGGGTATGGCGTTGGCAAAGGCGCTGATGTCACTCTTGCTGTGACAAAAGCAGTGAATAAAGCAAAGCGAAACTCGCTTCGGTTTTCTAAGCGTGAAGACGGCACCATAGCCCATGAGGTGCGGATAAAATATAAGGCCGCGCGATTGCTTCTCAAGCCGGCCCCGAAAGGAACAGGAATTGTCGCAGGAGGCGCTGTGCGTTCCGCCCTTGAAGTTTCCGGTATTGATAATGTGGTTGCAAAGATATACGGATCCAAAAATAAGATAAATAATATCAAGGCGCTGTTTTCAGCTTTTGAACACCTGATGGCTTCTTCACAAAGGTATCCGCAGTCAGGCCCTAAAAATCAGCCGCCGCACATGGAAACAGCTCCTACGCAAGTGCAAGTAAATGAGGAGGGCAAATAAATCCATGCTTCAATACGCGCATTTTATTCTTTTTAATACCCCGACAGCTTGCTTGCCCGACAGCTTGCTTGCGGCGGTTTAATACCT
>CAZKXN010000059.1:864-1778 GCA_964556905.1 uncultured Gammaproteobacteria bacterium | reverse complement strand
CTCGCAAAAAACCAAAGCGAATCGGCCGCGGACTTGGTTCGGGGCATGGCGCGTATTCAACTCGCGGCATAAAAGGTCAACGGGCTCGCAGCGGAGGAAGTCATGGCCTTCTGCGAAAAGGGTTACAGCCGATAATACGACAGACTCCAAAACTTCGCGGATTCAAAAGCATTCATTCCAAGCCCTTTGCAGTAAATATTAGCGCGCTTGAAAAGCATTTTTTCGACGGCGATGTGGTCAATCCGCAGACTCTTTCCAGAAAAAACATCATCAATGTTTCTAAAGGATCTCAAGTTCGCGTGAAAATTTTAGGCACTGGAGCTCTTACTAAAAAACTTACCGTAGAGTCTTGTGAATTATCTATCGCGGCTCGTGAGCATATCAAAAAAGCAGGAGGCGTTATCAACGAACTGAAAGGAAAGAAAAAATAATGTTTCGTACGCTAAAACAAATTTGGTCACTTCCTGATTTACGAAATAGGATTTTATACGTCCTTGCGATGCTTGTGATTTTCCGTTTTGCCTCAAGCGTGCCGATCCCTGGAGTAGATGTTGAAAATCTTCAGCGTTTTTTTCGCGGAAATCAGATTTTTGGCCTTATGAATATTTTTTCCGGCGGAGGATTGGAACGATTTTCTGTTGTTGCTATGGGCGTTGCGCCATACATTACCTCTTCTATTATTTTTCAGCTCTTGGTAATGATCGTTCCTCGTTTTGAAGCTCTGCAAAAAGAAGGAGAGTACGGGAGGCAGAAAATCAATCAGTATACCCGTTACGTTACCGTTCCACTTGCGGCGATTCAGGCATACGGCATGATTTTGCTTCTTCGTCAATCGCCAGTGCCTATTTTGGGCGATCTTTCCATTGTAAATATAGCGATGATGATCCTTACATTGACTGCAGGAACAATTTTTC
>CAZKXN010000059.1:481-854 GCA_964556905.1 uncultured Gammaproteobacteria bacterium | reverse complement strand
GGTATTGTCGCATCTCTTCCTTCAACACTGCAGGCATTGCAGATTATTGAGTCGTCACAGATTATCAATCTTTTCATTTTTTTGGCGATTGCCGTTATTACAATTGTTGCAGTGGTGTATATGACCGAAGGACAGCGTAATATTCCAGTGACGTACGCGCGGCGTACGCGCGGCGTACGAATGATGGGCGGAGTTGATACGCATCTCCCATTGCGCGTAAATCAAGCGGGAGTGATCCCGATCATTTTCGCAATCTCTGTGATTCTTTTTCCGCCCACGATTGCGCAATTTTTTGTGACCGCGCGCACGCAATTTGTGCGAGACGCGGCGCAAGCAGTAATTAGTTTTTTTAACGATACTACTGTCTATGGAG
>CAZKXN010000059.1:0-471 GCA_964556905.1 uncultured Gammaproteobacteria bacterium | reverse complement strand
GGGTTTACATACTTTTATACATCTGTTGTTTTCCGTCCGGATCAAATTGCGGAAAATCTTCAGAAGCAAGGCGGATTCATTCCAGGCATTCGCCCCGGCAAACCAACGTCTGAACTATTGTATGCCACAGTTATGCGGATCAATTTTCCCGCAGCAATCTTTTTAGGAGCAATCGCAGTTCTTCCGTTGGTGGTTCAGAAGTTTACAGGACTTTATACGCTTGCTATCGGCGGGACCAGTTTATTGATTGTTGTTAGCGTTGTATTGGATTCCATGAAACAAATCCAAGCGCAATTGACCATGCGCGATTACGAAGATTTTTTGTAAAGGCGCGTGTCCGTTGCATGTTTTGCGGCTGGCTATATGGTAAAAACCCATCAAGAAATTGATCTTATGCGTCAAGGCGGGCATGTGCTTTCTTGCGTCTTGGCTAAAGTAGCGGAGCTGGCTAGGCCCGGAATATCGCTTAGA
>CAZKXN010000058.1:5547-7832 GCA_964556905.1 uncultured Gammaproteobacteria bacterium | reverse complement strand
AAGAATTTCATCTTGTTTGCTTCGCGCTTTGTATGTGAATTGCATATAATGCTAAGATCGTTTTAGAACTGCTCCAAAAACCTTATATCATTTGAGTACAGCAGGCGAAGATCGCCGATATTAAGATTGTTTTTCATCATATACGACCGCTCCACGCCAAATCCAAAAGCAAAGCCGGTGTACTTTTTCGGATCATATCCTCCGGCTTTTAAGACATTCGGATGCACCATGCCTGCTCCTGCTATTTCAGACCAGCCATCTTTGCAATACTGGCATCCTTTCCCTGCGCAAATTCCGCAGGTAACATCAACCTCAAAGCTCGGTTCAGTAAAACGAAAATGATACGGCCGCAGACGCGCCTTTCTATCCGGTCCAAAAAAATTTTTTACAAAATATTCAATGGTTCCCACAAGTTCGCGCATTGTAATGGAGCGATCAACAGCGAGTCCCTCAAACTGATGGAACATCAGAACGTGGGAAATATCGCTCTGCCGCCGATAGCATTTCGCAATATTGATCATGCGCACGCCCTGTTTGCGGCGCGAACGCTTTTCCATTTCCCGAACCTGGCCCGACGACGTGTGCGGGGTGAGCACAATTCGCCCCAATGGTCCAACTGCGCCCTCGCTGATAAAAAATGTTTCCCATTCATCGCGGGCAGGATGCCACGCGGGCATATTGAGCGCTTCAAAAGCGTAATAATCCCACTCAACTTCATTATAACTCTTTCTGGAAAAACCCAATGGCTGAAAAATCTGCTCTATCTGGTCAATCGCCCGCGTCACAAGATGAAGGTGACCTCGCGGAGCGCGCACGCCTGGAAGCGTAACATCCAGCTCTTCCGCGCTTTTTGCGCCAGCGCCAAACGCGTGTTTTCGCGCTTCAAACTCATGTTCAAGCTCTTGTTTTATTTCATTGATACGTTTCCCGACAGCCGACTTTTCTTCTTTTGAAACGTCCACTATTTTTTTTACCAATTCAGTAAATTTTCCTTTCCGCCCAAGAATAGCAAATTCATATTCAGACAAACGTTCCACGCTTGACAGCTCTTGCAAATGTTTTTTTACTTCTTGAAAAAGTATTTCTAATTGTTGTTTTAGCGGCATATTATATTATCTATATCGCATCGGTTTTCTTGAAATTATAAAAAGTTCAGCAACAGTAAGCCCTATAATAAGGAACGTAATATTATACCACGCAAGCAATCTGTAACTCTGCAAAATAAGCGCGCCGTCAATAAGAAGAGCGAAAAACAGCGCCTGGCGAAATGAAATTGAAACCTTATGAAACATGAGCTCTTGCTTGAAAAAAACAAGCCGAAGAAGAAATC
Source organism: uncultured Gammaproteobacteria bacterium (assembly GCA_964556905.1). Taxonomy (GTDB): domain Bacteria; phylum Patescibacteriota; class Patescibacteriia; order JACQRZ01; family JACQRZ01; genus JACQSA01. The sequence goes on along the minus strand of CAZKXN010000058.1, from coordinate 6,502 downwards.
CAATCAGAGAAAACACGCCTGTAAGAGCGCACGTCAAGCTCGCATAAAAGAAAAAGAAACCCAATGGTCCTGCCTGGGAAGGGCTCACTGTCGTGATTACAGTATACCATGCTCCCCAAGAAATAAGAGTGCCTATGGCAAGGATAACCAGATATTGAAGCAGGGACATATAAATTATTGAAGGCCGTTGGGGCTTACACTATGAAGCCCCTTTGGCGCAATGCTGTTTGTTTCCAGAATAAAATCAATTTTATACATGGGGCAACCGTCTTTATCTGCGCACTGCGTAATGGCGTCTGAATCAAGAGATGAATATGCGGCTATTTGCGATTTTCCTTTTCCCGGAAGCTGGCCGAAAAGTCCAAATGTTTTTTGGCGGCATGAGTCGCTATTCGCGCTCACAAATCCATCACTGCTTAAACACCCTGTCTGCGCAGACCCAACTGATAACTGTGTCTTGCCTATGTATGGATAAACTCCGTGATGCGACGCATACGATGCAAGAGCGGCTTGAATTTCCAATATACGCGCGAGGGATTGCGCGTCTCGCGATCGCGCATCTTCATGCCGGACTAAAAACCATGAGCCGATTGCAAAAAAAACAACCACTGCTATGGCTCCGATTCTTTGAAGCACGCGATTTCGTTTTTCTTTATCAACGGACATACTCCCCTTCTGTTTCCATTATAACTTGTATCCTATCAACAACCGGTTTTTGGTTCCTTGTATTGACAGCATCAACTATCTGCCTTGCATACAATCCCACATGAGCCGCGCTTGAAGCGTCAGGCACCGCGATAAACAAAGTTTTATATCTTATATACGCCGGCCGCACGCTAAAAATAAAGTCTCCCATATATGCGCCAATTGCCGCTTGAGCGCGTTCAAGCGCCAAAGACACATCCACCTGACTTTTGATGCTTGCCCGTTTTGCGGCGTGTGTAAGGAGCGATGA
>CAZKXN010000058.1:0-5537 GCA_964556905.1 uncultured Gammaproteobacteria bacterium | reverse complement strand
TAAACATTGTGTGGGGTTAACGCATTAAAGAAGTTATAGTTGTCTAAATTCGCAAATATCTTTGAAATCGCATGATTTGCAGTGCCAGCCGGGAGTTGCCGCAAAATCGCTTTGCTGAATGCTATTGATAGTATCCACCACTTTCTTTTTAAGCGCTTCTTTGTCCTGCAATGTTCCGATAAATGATATTTTGTTTCCGTTTTCAAGATAATGGTATATGAGCTCGCTTGGTTTTTCCACAAAAACTTCTTCTGACGCGATCTGATACAGCAAAAGCTGTTCTTTGTCTTTCGCCGCCAGCTTATTTTCCTGTTTCGGAGTTCCGGTTTTATAATCCACAATTGAAACTCTGCCGTCCGCTGTATTGTCAACGCGATCAATACGCCCCTTTAGCGAGTATATGTTCGGCGGCGCGCCAAACTTCATGGTAAAATCCCGTTCAACCGCTTTTGGACGCGCGCCTTGTTTTACAAGCTCGTCATAAAATCGCGAAAGCATTTCCTTTCCCCTTGTACGATATTCTTCTTTTTGGCGCGCGCTATAATACCAATCATCGTTCCAAGATTTATCGTAAATTTCAAACAATGCCTGCAATGAAGGCAACTGCGGTGTTTTGTTATTATACACATTTTTTGAATTATTGAAAAGTCCTGCCTGTACATAACTTCCATGCTCCAATATCTGCTCAAAAAATTTCTGAAGCGTAAGGTGCATAGTCTTTCCAAAGCTAAAACTTGCTTTTCCAAATACAGGAATCCTTAAAATAAAAGAAAACTTGTATTGCAATGGGCAAGTGCGGAATGCCATGAGCTGTGTAAAGCTAAATGCGGCAGGAAGAGGAATCTTTACTGACCTTTCGCCGTGATGATCCACGGAAACGGCAGAAACAGTCAGACTGTCCAAAAATTCACTTTTATCATTCCGAGCGCTTGGCTGACAAAGTTTTGCTTCGCATTCTGTTTTGACAGCTCCAATTTCTTTTTTACAAATTCCGATCTCAAAAAGAAACTGCGATAATTTTTTGTTTCTACTTCCTCCGTAATCATCGGCAGAAGTAAGATAAATTCCCTTTTTAGCGCGTGTTAAAGCAACATAAAAAAGACGCCGTTCTTCCTGAAGATGAACGTCTCCGTGGGGCGCGGTTTCTTTAAGCAGGTTTTCAGGAATTTCTATTGAATCATTCCGCTGTGTCGTGGGAAACCGCCTGTCCACCATACCAACTACAAATACGTAGGAAAATTCCAACCCCTTTGCCGCATGCACCGTAAGAATCTTGACTGCGTCCGGCCCTGCGTCGCTGTCTATGCTTAAACGCCCCTCATCTCCAGCTTCTTGCTCATACGAAACAAGAAGTAAAAAATCTTTTAACCGCGCATGCGGATATTCCACTCCGAACGCATGCATTTTTTTGTAAAGCTGATTAAGATGGGAAAGCGCAGAGCGCTTTTCAAACGTATCTGCTGATTTTATTTGATTGAGGTATCCTGTGTCGCGCAGTATTGCAAGTAATACTTCGTGCGGGCGCTTTTGCGCCGCGGAAGGCGCGTGCCGGGAAATAAGCCCTATGATTCTTTCACATATTGAGAGGTCTGTGTCAGAAATCGCCGAAATTGTTTGCATACGCGCCAACGCGTCCCATAGCGTAATGCCTTTTTTATGGGCATAGTGCGAAAGCTCAATAATGCTTTCTTGGGATACAGAAAAGCATGGCAAAGAAAGCACGCGATACAGCGCAGGGCCGTCGTGATAATTATCCAGAAGTCTGCAGTAAGAAAGAATATCAACAATCACTGGCTTGATGTACAGCCCGCGCATTGATAAAAATTGATATGGAATATCCAGCTCGGCCATGCGGGAAATAAATGCTTGAGCAGACGTGTTTGCACGCACAAGAATAGCAAAGTCAGACCAGTTTGCTTGAGAGTCAGATTTTTGCATCTGCAAAATCTGACGAATGACAAACTCTACCTCGTCATTATGCGTCGCACAATGAGTATGAGAAATTATTCCTGAAGATTCTTCTTGCGCCAAAAGTTTCTTTGACAGCCAAGCGGCAGAACTGCGAAACACTCCTCCGTTATCGGATCGCAGCTGCCATTCCAGGCGATTGGGATTGTTGTGCTGGATAAATTGATATGCGCAGTCAAGAATGTTTTGGCGCGAACGATAATTTTTTATAAGGGAAATTTCCGCGCTTTCGGGAAAATCTTTTTTGAATTGGATAATGTTTTGATACGATGCTCCACGAAAACGAAAAATTGCCTGATCATCGTCAGAAACAATGGTAAGATTATATCTTGGCGAGGCAAGGAGTTTAATCAATTCATATTGCGCGAAATTCGTGTCTTGAAATTCGTCAACAAGAATGTATTTGAATTGTTCGCGATAACGCGCGCATACAGCGGGACGGGTTCTAAACAATTTGAGGGCATAGGTTATTAGGGAGCCAAAATCAAGCACATTATTTTCCACAAGGAGACGCTCATAGACATGATATGCGTCTGCGATTTCTTTGATGCGCGAATGTTCATCAATAACACAAGGGTCAAAATCCTTGTCAAGCGCTATGGTTTCAGCGTACGAGAGATAATCGGCAGGGCTGATGTCTTCATCTTTTGCGCGGGAAAAATGCTTCAAGAGCGCGTGGATAAACTTTGCGGGATTGCCAAGAGGACGATAATAATCAAGGTTAAATCGTTCAAGATTTTGCCGCACAAGCATCCATGCGCCGGTAGTATCCAAAAGCTTAAAATCGTTCGGTATGCCAATATCAAGACCGTGGCGCTGTAAAACGCGCTCGCAAAACGCATGAAAAGTCATTATCCAAAGATTCACATATCCATAAGGCAACAGACGATCCGCGCGTTCTTCCATTTCACCCGCGGCTTTATCTGTAAATGTCACTGCAAGGATCTCGTCGGGTTTGCATCTGCCTGTCTGAATAAGCCATGCGATTCTTTGAGTAATGACAGTTGTCTTTCCTGTTCCCGCGCCGGCAACAATAAGAAATGGACCGTCGCCAAACGTGACAGCGGTGCGCTGTTCGCTGTTGAGATCGCAAAGAAGAGAGTCAATGGGATTCATAAGATCTTTTGCATAATAATTTTTCGTGACGCAATCATGAATTCTCTAGCGAAAACAATGAAGCGGCACGGAAGTGAATATGGAAAGTATAGGCCGGATGTATACCCCATGTCAAAATATATGTTTATCACCTATGCTTACTCCCTATTGCGCAACAGCAATAAACTATGATTTCATACATACATCTATTGTCATGAAAGGAGGGCTTTGCCATGACAACAGGACTAGACCCTGATCGCGAGAGGCGCGATCGAAGTTCTTTATACAAGTTAAATAGATTAAAGTCGTGTATTGCGGCTTTGACAAACGTACAGTATATCCTCGGTAATATAATATCTGATTGTCCTGTTTTGGAGAGGGAGGGCCGTAGTTTGGAGAAATCCATACGGATATTTCTGGAAAGCGAACTGAAACTTCAAGAAAAGCTTGAGAAAAACCGCCCGGCTGATGTTTCATCTTTTGCTAGCCCAAAGTCAGAAAAAATCATTACCGCCGCAAATAAACTCGTCCTTGAAGGGGCGGCGATACCGATTGAAGAAATCAAAAAAGCAATGAACGTTGCCCATAAAGATCTTTAGGGCAGATGATCCGGATTTATAAGTGCGTTAACAAGGAACATACACATTTTGCGCAATTTTGCACCCTTTCCGCCAGCCCTTCTGGCGGATATTTTTTTAGAAACCATACAAGGAGGGCCGCAAATATAAACAGAAAGCGTCGGCCCTTCCTCGCTACACTCGGCAATGACAAAAAGGAGATTTCAAATTCAAAAAAATAGTGAAGCTCAAACGACTTTACGGTCGTGGCCTCCAATGGATAATGTGTGGAGCGAAACCCCGTACCATGACTTCACAGCCGTAGCTTTTTGGTGCGTTGGGTATCAGCCGCAGGCAGTCTAAAATGTCATGGCAAAAAAAAGAGACGCTGTCACTTACGGACAACGCCACTACAAAACTCTCTGCATTTTTCAAGCATTAAAAATACAACACTTTCCCGCACATTGATAACGGCAAGCAAAATGTCAAGACAGCAAATACTTTTTCCGTGGCATTCCACAGCAATTTCTTCTGCATATTCTAAAATCTTATAACATTGCGACGTTAACAGAATGCCATCACTCAATTGGTTTAACCCTCTGCGCACAATGGATAAATTTTACCAATTATCTCGATAAGCAGAGGTATTCCCTTGTACTCTGCCGGGAGCACGATGCCTTCCGGCAATGGCCGACTAAGGCGGACAAGGATACAATAGATATTCCTTTGCTCAACAGACACATTACTGTGCCTGCCGAGGACGGAAAGTCCGCACATTGATATATAATTCGAAAAGGGCTTTTTAGAAAAGTAATTCCCTATAAAATCGTCTAACGCGCACCTTGCGCATTGACCGCTGTCATGATTACCCGCCATTTTCCCCCTCCTTCCTTTCAAGGAACGCAGGCAAACTGCCCACGTTCATTTTATTCCAATTCTGATGAAAGTCAAGTAGCAGTAACTATTCACCTTTTTTCAGTAAAAACTTATTTTTGGCTTAAATAAAGCGTTGTGAAGCTTTGAGGAAATTTACAAGATGTTTATTTTAAGCGGTTTCTAGCAATCCGCCGGAAAGGAGTGAATAGTTACAAGTAGCACGTCTGGCAATGTGATGGTTATAAAAACACGCACGCTTCGCATTGATAAAAACCAGACCTGACACCGGTTTTTCCTTTCCGATTTTTCTTATGAAACCGAGATCTCTCTCTGTACCATCGCCATATGATACATAATCTCCTGACGAGGAATAGTTGCAAGATCTGATTTTGCATAGAGTGTTAATGGCGCGATGATTGAATCCACCTCAACAATCAAAATAATCACACGAAATGATTTGCTTTTTCCCATTCCACTGCTCTTAGACCCAATTCGTATTTTATACGTGTTCGCTCCAAGAGAAGTTGCGCGTGCCTTGTTGAACTCATGTAACGCTTTCGCAATCGCAGATGGAAAATCGCGGTGTTTCTTCGTGAGCCGCTTGACCTGTCGCTTAAAATGATCAGACAAAAAAATCCGATACATACTCCTTATAGATTTTTTAATTGCTCTTCAATTGGAGGAAGTTTTTTATTGCGAAATTTTTGCGAAATTGCGTTCGCAAGCTCATGCGCCGATTTTTCATACTCATCATCATCTACCTCCCGCGGGCCGCCTGACATCATAATGAACTGATCAAGCGTCATCTGCTGTGTTGCCGCCGCTTTCCGAGCTGGAGGCGGACACCAATCATACTTCAGAAACGCATTTACCAAAGCAATCCGCGCCAAAGAACTTGCAGGCACGCCGTATTCATCTGCCTTTGCTTTAATGGCCTTTTTAAGGGCAGAATCAATGTTTAATTGAAGTAAACTCATACTTTTTATAATGAATCACCCACGAGCTTACGCTCGGGGTATCTAATCCGGTACAAGCGTGGTC
>CAZKXN010000057.1:3816-7891 GCA_964556905.1 uncultured Gammaproteobacteria bacterium | reverse complement strand
AAATCTGCCCCTATCGTCACACCGAGATGGTTTGCTTGTCCTGTGAGGTCAGCAGACGAATGGTAATCCACGCCATCAACTTTGAATACATCATTGCGAAGATAGCACCACAGCACAGTAAAAAGTCCGAGCCGATGGGCTTCCCCAAATGCTTTGCTTACTTCTTGAATTTGCCGTTTTGATTCCCCAGATCCGAAATAAATCGTTGCGCCGACACCAAGCGCTCCCATGTCGTACGCTTGTTGCGCACTTGCAAACATAGTCTGGTCATAGTCATTTGGGTAGCGCAAAAAATCATTGTGGTTTAGCTTCACAATGAAAGGAATTTTGTCGGCATACTTTTTTGCCATAATTCCTAACACTCCAAGCGTAGAAGCAACTGCGTTACATCCTGCTTCATTGGCAAATGTAATAATATATTCCGGGTCAAAGTAATCAGGGTTTTTCGCAAAACTGGCTCCTGCGGAATGCTCTATGCCCTGATCAACAGGAAAAATGGAAAGGTATCCTGTGCCTTTCAGCCTTCCATGATTGTAGAGCTTTTTCAGATTTTCCTGCGCTTTGGCAAGTCTGTCTGACTGCGAAAATACATTTTCAACATGCTTTGGGTTCGGTACAATAAGCCGCTCTTTTGAAATCTTTGGCGTGTTATATGCGAGCAGTGTTTCTGCTTCGTTTGCAAGTATTGTTTGGATGTCTGAAAAATTCATACGAGATATAATTAAGATCTTAAATATTCTTCTACAACATTTTTATTTCCCAAAAATAGAGCTGTGCGCTGATGAAGAGAAGAGGGAACGATATGCGATATATATTCATTTCCATCTGTCGCCAAGCCGCCTGCCTGCTCTGCCAAAAATGCAAGCGGTTTTGCTTCGTAATTGAGGCGAAGCTTGCCGCGAAACTCACCCTTCCCTTCCTTATCTATCCCGGGATACAAAAATATCCCCCCTTTCAAAAGATTTCTATGAAAGTCAGCGACTAAAGATCCAATATATCGCGTGCTCATGTTTTTTTCAAGTTTCAGGCGTTCAATAAACCGCTGATCCTTTTTGGAAATATACGGAGTATTGCCTTCGTTGACACTGTAATAGGGGCATTTTTCCGGTATACGGATTCGTTCATTTGAAAGAAGAAATTCTCCCAATCCTTGGTCAAGTGTAAATTCATGCACACCATCGCCAAAGCTAAAAACAATCACTGTGCTGGAGCTGTACAGAATATATCCAACAAGCACTTGGTCACGTCCTTTTTGAAAATACTGTGCTTCGCTGGTACGCTCAACATCTTCACGCCGGCGATGCACGGAAAAAATAGTGCCAATACTTACATTCACATCTATATTGGAAGAACCGTCCAAAGGATCAAAGGCGATAATGTATTTAGCATTTGTGCCATATTCTCCCATGTCAACCACGCCGTCTTCTTCTTCAGAAGCCATTGCGGCAAAGTGCCCGGTAGCGCGCAAGTATTCTTTGCATAATTCATTGGCGTATACGTCGAGTTTTTGCGCTTGTTCTTGCTGAATATTCATAATGCCGGCCGCTCCTTGGATGCCAGCTAGGCCAGCTTTGTTTGTATCGCGCGATATATACTTTCCAATAGCTGCAAGATCGGACATGATAAGCGTTAAATCTGCGCGTTCAGGGTGGTCTCGCAGTTGACCGAGAAGGTATTGGGTAATCGTTGGTGTCAATTGCATATTCCCCGCATTTTTTTGCAAGTTATCGCGTTGCGCTTATGGTTTCGCTAAGCTCTGCGTCCGGCGCCGGAACCGTGATATGGTTATTGGAATCTTTTATTACAGCGTATCCAACACCATTGGAAGAGCACACTGAAGGGCATTGGGGATCTGACGGTATTGCCACAAGGTAGCGTCCATTTTCAGTAAGAACAGATAGATTCACAAGCGAACCGCAGCTTCCTCCCGTTTCGCAAATTTCCACAGGACCTGTGGTGATGGTGGCGGGTATTGCGCCATTATCAATGGTGTATTGGCCGATAGCATTGAGTATTTCAACTATCTCTGCGCGGCGTTGTGTATTCCGAATTTGCCCGAGTTGGCGGGTGGGATTTATGGCAATAATCACTATACTTGCCAAAATCGCAATAGCGGCAACTACAAGAAGTATTTCTATGAGAGTAAATCCTGGTTTTTGATCATTTTTCATACAACGCATTGTATCATGTAACGCAGGGGCTGTCCTGTGTATGCAATAATGATATCTTTGGTCACTCGTGGTCAATTAATTTTTAGCATACTCCATTGTTTCCTTTTAATCAAGACGTAATCTGAAAAAAATGTATTTTTCGATTTGCATGGGCAGGAATATGAGGAATATGGGGTCAGCCACCATTTCCACGTTGCTCCTGCATTATGGGCGTGGTATCATTCTGAAAGAGCATCGTATAATCGTTCGATTAATCATGCGATTATACGTATCTACACTCTCATGAAAACACAAACATTCGTCCGCAAATTGCAAAAAATCAGCACACACTCTTATGTGATCAATGTTCCAAAAGCATTCATTGATCATTTTCAGTGGAAAGAACATCAAAGACTCGTCCTTTCGCTTGGTGAGCGGAAGCGCGGTATTCGCGTTGCGGATTTCACTCCTCGAAGAAAATCGAAAAAAGAATAGAAATATATGATAATTCAGTATAATACAATCGTCAGCCGCTCATTTGATGATGTCTTTCACATTGACCGATCGGGCATGTATGCTATCGAGATCACTGCATCGGCAAAAAGTTGGTGGCAAAATACAATAGGTCGGCGATTATTCTTGAACAAGGACAGCCTTGCCGTTCTCTTGGACAAACGCGATGTCATTTCCGTGCAGAAAAAGAAAAAACTACTCGCTGACGACCCATGGAATGGAAACATTCTTAAAGAGGGTAAATTGACCGTGTATGTGCTTTCATATCTTGAATTAGGGCAGCACTCACTTTCGTTTGTCGTCCACGGACAACCTTTCTTGTCATCTGCGAAAATACTATCTTTCAACGATCAAAAATTCACATTGAAACAGTTGATTTCCCAAAAAAGAGACCGTACGCCGTGGCTTGCATTTTTTATAGATCAACGCCTCTCGCTTTCATCCCTTTCAATTACAGCTAGTGCTGGAAAGCAAGCCGGCAAGGATGACGACGACCTCGGAGTGCATATCAATGGAACAACGATACAGAATGAAGAGAAGAGAGCGCATAAGGATTGGTATTGGTGCGGTAAAATTCTCAACGGATCGACAAAGACCCTCTCGCAGAAGTTCACCGCACCTGATGCTCCATCACGGATCGACATCTTTGCGGACGGAAGCCCAAAAATTGATGAACTGTTTTTTATATTTCACGAAGCAGATCACTCTCCAACAAAACCTCGTCTTTATGCGTCAGGATTGCGAGGGCAAGACTATAACAAATACGACGATATAATCGTTGAGATAACCGACTATTGGAATAGAGAGTTTTTAGGAAAAAAACGGCCACCTCCAGTATCTCTCGATCCTTCACTCGTGAAAGCGATAGCATATCAGGAGTCTCGACTTGGATACGGAGCAAACACAGTGAATTATCCGGCATATCCCGATATTATGCAGGTTGGTGATGTTCGTAATCCAGCGATGCATGTATTACGATCGGAAAAAGGATTTGAGGAATATGAATGGAGTGATACGGAAGGGAAATCCGATTTTATGACATTCGATCAATTTATTGAGATAAAAGAGCCGAGAGACAGTGTGTATTGGGGCGTACGATGGTTGTTTCACAAGGCTCAATATGTGCAGAATAATCGACGGAATTGGAAAACATGGGATGAGGCAGTAGAGGCGTATCACAAGAAAGGAGACGCACGCTACAGAAAGTCCGTCATGAAAATATACCGTCAAGGGATTGATAGTAATGGAATAAAAATATGGTTATTCGCATTTGGTTTCCTTCTGCTTACATCGGGAGTCATGACTGTTTTTGGATTATCTATCACTACGGTACGCATCGGCACATATGAGGAGGCGGTGAAGCGCGCAGTGTTTGAAAATGGAGAATATTACATTGATAGTAAACGCATAAA
>CAZKXN010000057.1:0-3806 GCA_964556905.1 uncultured Gammaproteobacteria bacterium | reverse complement strand
TTCTCATACATTTTTTTCCAATCTTTCCGACTATGAAAAAAAGAAAATAAATCCTTACGACAATTATGACGGGCCCCATTCGATTGCATACGAACAAAGCGCGATAGGGGATCTGAACGGCGATGGTATAGAAGACGGAGTCGTTGCTCTCGGCGTGAATTACGGCGGGACCGGGTATTTCATTCATCTCGCCGCAATGCTTTTTAGCGCTGACGGTAACTATCGGCACGTAGGAGACTATGTATTTGAAGATAGAGATATTGTCCGGCATCTATCGATACGTAACGGCATTGTTGAAGCAACGAGTATCGTACATAGCAAGGATGATCCTCTTTGCTGTCCTTCAATTCATGCAATAACGAAATTAACACTTTCAAATTTCATTTTGAAATGAAGAAGTGGATGGAAATGAGGAAATGGGGTCAAGGAAATGGGGTCAGCCACCATTTAACATTTAATATCATGTTCAATATGTTGATATGTGATATAATCCATCTATGCCAAGAATCGAGCGTATAGACATTGCCGAGCACGTATACCATGTGTTGAACAGAGCGAATGCGCGCGCTCAAATTTTTGATAACGATGACGATTATCGTCAATTTGAGACAATTCTCGAGGAAACGGTAGAACGGCACGAGATGCGGCTCCTTGCATACTGCATCATGCCAAATCATTGGCACCTCATCCTCCAGCCAAAAGAAGACGGTGGCATGGGCATATTCATGAACTGGCTTGCGAATACGCACACGAGGCGTTGGCATATTGCAAAGAATACAGTTGGACAGGGACACCTCTATCAAGGAAGGTATAAGTCATTCATATGCCAACATGACAGCCATTTTCTTTCTCTTGTCCGCTATGTTGAACGAAATGCAAAGAAAGCGAATCTTGTAAAAAAAGCCGAATCATGGAAGTGGTCAAGCGCTTGGAGGAGAGAGAATGGTTCGCACGAACAAAAGAAATTGCTTTCTCCTTGGGCGACAGAAGAGCCGCGTAGCTATCTTCAATGGCTGAACGATCCACAGACGCAGGCCGAAGAAGACGTTCTCGAACGATCATTAGCCAAAAGCGTACCGTATGGGAGTGATAGGTGGACAGAGAGAATGGTACGTAAATTTGGCTTGGGGCAAACGATGCGCGGAGTTGGAAGGCCAAGAAAGAATGGTGGCTGACCCCATTTTGCCATTCCCATTTTGCCATTTTGATGCCTTTTGCACATTTTGCATTCATTTTGCATTTTGCCATTTTGACCCCATTTTCCCCATTTTCATTTTCCATTTTCGGCTTGGCTTCGCGGGAATGACAAATGCGGCACTGTTCGGCAATTCTCGGACGGTCTGAACGAAAAAGTCGGTCAATTTTCCGAAAGTCAGATTTTGGTGGAATTATACAACTCTGCTCGAACATTTTTTGAAGGGAACTGACCGCCTCCGCTTCGCTCCGGCGGAACGCTCGGGCGCGGCGGAATTCCCCCCACACCCCCCTTCCGCCGCGCCCTCACGGGAGGCCAAAATTTTTTCGCCACCAATCATCTCAATACTGATAAAATCAACTCCTTATTCTCAACTGCAAACTTGATTCTTTGCCAATGCTTTTCTATGTCTCCGTATGGAATATACATTAGCGCAAAGAAAAGGCCAGCGTCAAAGATTAAAGTTTTTTCCTTATCCGATAAATCTCTTTTAGCAAAGTAGGCATTGTAAAATGCGCTGGCCTTTTCTTTTTCAAATTCCAATTCATGGGTTACAAAATGACAGATGAGGGGGAATCCTAAATCAAGAATTGTTATGCCAACGCCAGCGTCGTCCCAATCGGTGAGAACGATAACGGCGTCTTTTCTCTGTACCGCATTGTGCGGCCCAATGTCGGTATGAATAAGGGAAGTTGATAGACCGGAAAAATTGGGCAGCGACTCGACAAGTGTCATGTATTCTTCTGCAAAAGAAAGTTTTGTCGCTGTTTCCGTAAACTTTGGCATTTCCAATTCTACTGTAAACAGAGTTTTGTAAGGATAATCTGATATATCATGGAGCTTAGCCGCTATCTCACCAAGTCGCGCCCAATTTTTCGGTGTTCGTTCCGGCGCGTTCCCGTCAATACGCTCCATGACATAGACAAATTTACCATCAAGATTTTGATAATTTTCCCCTTCCTTGGTTTTTAATAATGTAGGGATATTTTGAAAACTTTTTGCCTTTAGAAAATCGAAAACAAATGTATCAAGTTTTATTTTCTCTTCTGTTTTAGACGGATCGGCAACTTTGAAAACAAAAATCCCTTCGTTTGCAGAAATTTCACAAACTATTCTTTCACCACTTTTCTGTAAAATCTTGCCGATTTTTACATTTGTGAGGGGCCAAAAGTTTTCAAAAACTGTTTCAGAAAAAGTAAAAGGTTTTGTTTTAAGGACTCTTTCCACAAACGCGCCCTTTGCTTTTCTATATTCCCGCATGGATTTTCCTTGATACCGTTTTTTCAATGCGTTGTATGTTTGCAAATGTTTTTCATCGCTTACCAAAATATCTCTTAAAGCAGTAAAGTTGTCCTCTTTTGAACCGATAACAGTTAATTGAACGCCGAGAGGAATTTTCATGTCGGTATCTTTGAAACTCGCATATGTTTTAGTTGGCGGATTTCCTTTATTCGGTTTGTACATTTTTGAAAGAGCATCCTGCGCTTTTTCAAAATCTTTTTGCTCAACCCTCACTTGAATATCAAGATCGCCCTTTGTGAGTGAACCGGGAATTGCAGTGCTTCCGATATGTTGAATATCAGCACTTGGAATAGCGCGCAAAATTCTTTTTCGCTCTTTCAAAAATATTTTCCCTGCCCGTTCCTTCAATTTTTCTTGTTTTTGAAAGTAAACCATATTATTTCAATAACTCATTAGCCGACACGCCAAGCGCGTCAGCCAACCTCTGAATTGTCGCAAGGGTAGGATTCTTGTTTCCGCTCTCAATGTTGCTGATATAGCCCTTATCTACCTCTAAAAGCCGTGCTAACGCGCCTTGCGACAATTTTTTCTTGGCGCGAACCTTTTTCAGGTTCTCGCCTAATTTTTTAGATATTTCTTGCATATTCCTTATTCACAGTTTATCACTTGTTGTTTTACTGGACAACGGTTATACTATAATATAACCATGATAAATCCGTTCTTAACTGAATTGGTGGCGAAAAAATTTTGGCCTCCCGTGAGGGCGCGGCGGAAGGGGGGTGTGGGGGGAATTCCGCCGCGCCCGAGCGTTCCGCCGGAGCGAAGCGGAGGCGGTCAGTTCCGTTCAAAAAATGTTCGAGTAGAGTTGTATAATTCCACCAATATCAAACTTTCCGATTTTTGTCCGACCGATTCGGCTGCGCGAAGCGCGGAAAGGTATGGAAACACTGGCTCGCCGCGCACGGCGCGGCTCGCCAAGCGCAGGTTCGAAATCCCTTGCGATTTTAAGTATTTGCTTTGCCCAATTAAAAATTAACAACATAAATTTATGAACAACAAATTTTTCCTATACGCCCGCAAATCAACCGACGTTGAAGATAAACAGGTTTTATCTATCGAAGCCCAGATCACAGAATTGCGCGCCTTTGCCAAGCAAAATAACCTCGCCATTGTCGAGGAGCTGACGGAGAAGCAGTCCGCCAAAATTCCGGGCCGTCCGATATTCGGCGAAATGTTGAAAAGAATTGAACATGGCGAGGCGGACGGAATTTTGGCTTGGCACCCCGACAGATTGGCGCGCAATTCTGTGGACGGCGGACAAATAATTTATCTAATTGATTGCGGACGTATTGCGGCGATGAAATTCCCT
>CAZKXN010000056.1:6890-7934 GCA_964556905.1 uncultured Gammaproteobacteria bacterium | reverse complement strand
TACAGTTTTACGCAGACTTCCTGCTTTAACAGTTGGTCTGTCACGGTTAAATAACACTCCCACGTTGCAGAATAATTTATTCGCTTCAATTCATTTCCCAAAGCGATTTGTTGATGGATCGAAAACAACTCATCAAAGATCTCAAAACGTGTCGCGCCTAAAGCTACCATGTGTTGTGCTATCCGGGACGGACTCATTGAGCGTGACTTGCCAAGATACGTATCGCTCCCAGCTCCGATAGCGCAGAAACCGCAGGACGTCGGACAATTTGACATCGTATACAACGAGGGAACAAAATCCGGCGACCATTGTGTTGCGCCGCCGTCAAAGTCCGGTGTTGGAAGCATCTCAAAGTCAGTCGGGTTTTGCGTGGCAAAATTTACTACCACTTCGCCGTTCTTCCCCCAAGCCACTCCTGAAGCATGGGCTGGGCTGAGTGTAGACGCAAGTTGCTGAAGCAGTTGAAAACCCTCCCGATATACGATTGCGTCGCAGTAATTGAAAAACTTTGCGAACTTGGGCAACCGAAAGGCGTTGGTAACGCGCGACCAGAAATTGCCTCCGAGCACCACCAGACAACCGGAAAATTTATCTTTCACCATCGAGGCGAGGATGAGCCCTTGAACGAACTGGCGTTCGTCGGCAATGCTGATGCCGTAGAGATTTGGCTTGAAATCCCGCACGAACGGTAGTTCCACTTTTATGAAATAATCATACCACAAATGTTGCTCGCGATTTTTTATCGCTTCCAGCGCACGTTCTATCGTGCCATCGTAGTAGCTACTAACGAAACTTGCGTTGTTTCGCGCCACTTCAAATTTGTCTTGCGTAATAATACCGCGCGATACACGCTCGAAAATCATGCGAGTGTCGTAAAGAGTGTTGATGTCGCTATCCCGGTTTCGTACGGCCACAAGCGCACGATCAACATCTGCCCCACCATGTTCTTTGAGCACATGCTCGAGACCGAGGATATGCCCATATCGTTGGACAACTTCGTGACCATCGCCACG
Source organism: uncultured Gammaproteobacteria bacterium (assembly GCA_964556905.1). Taxonomy (GTDB): domain Bacteria; phylum Patescibacteriota; class Patescibacteriia; order JACQRZ01; family JACQRZ01; genus JACQSA01. The sequence continues at coordinate 6,921 of CAZKXN010000056.1, read as the reverse complement.
AAGTACCGCGGAGAGTTGCGCGATTCCGCCT
>CAZKXN010000056.1:2915-6880 GCA_964556905.1 uncultured Gammaproteobacteria bacterium | reverse complement strand
GATGCCACGGAGATGACACCGGCGGGTATTGTAATATAATGCGAGCCATTATGAACCTCCTTCGTGTCGTATAGATTGAGTCTATAGAAAAATGTTCCGAGAGTATCCCTTTGTCATCAGATAATCTCGAGTGGGCTGGATTCCCGCATTCGCGGGAATGACATTTTTCTATAGACTCAAATTGTGTGTTTCTTTTATGAAATGAACGACTTTTAAGCCTAAAAGTTGAGTAAATCTATGGTTGTGACAGATAAATGTCAATGAATTCGGACATATGTTGATTTGCATATATGCTTTTTTGCTTTATTTATAACGATTGACGTATCTAAAGAAAAGGTATATAATACTATTGTCGGAATATTTCCACACATTTATGGAACAAGCTCTTATTGAATTTGGCCTCTCGCCAAAGGAAGTGAAAGTTTACCTCGCGCTTACCCTTTTGGGCGCAACCTCGATCACTCCTCTGGCAAAACAAGCGCAAATCAATCGTACGACCACATATGACATCATTGAATCGTTGGTTCAACATGGATTGGTGTCGCGGGTGGGAGGCATAAAAAAAGAAACATTCACGGCTGAACCGCCGGAAAAACTCCCCCTTCTTCTTGAAGCTAGAATGAGAAAATTAAATCAGCAAATGATAAAAGCGCAGTCGCTCGTACGCCAGTTAAAATTATTTGGTTCTCGCCAACCCGGAAGGCCGAAAGTAAGTCTTTATGATGGCAGTGCAGGAATTAAAAACTTATACGAGGACTCTCTCCTCTCATCAGAAGATATACGTTCTTTTTCGTCTACAGAATCTTTGGAATCGTTTGATCCCGCGTTTCTTCATGACTATTACGAGCAACGCTCAAACAAAAAAATTTTCATAAAAGCGATTATCAACGATGTCCCTTCAGCTCATGAGTATCAAAAACAAGACAGGAAACTCTATCGCGAATTACGAATTGTCCCAAAAGAGATGATGAATGTCCGCCCTGAAATCTATATTTATGACAATAAAATTGCGATTTTTTCTTTGGAGGAAAAATTCGGAGTGATGCTTGAATCAGTAGATATCGCCAACGGCTTGAAAAGATTATATGACCTCGCGTGGGAAAAGGCGAAAGAGTACGACAGTAAGATAAAAAAGAATTGTATGAAGTGCAAAAAACTGCCTTAAATTGAGATTGTAGAAAAACTATTTTCATGCCCTCCTATGTCATCCCCGCGAAGGCGGGGATCCAGTAAGCAAAATGATTTTTCTTGGGTCTAGATTCCCGCCTTCGCGGGGATGACAACTAAAACGTTATTTTTCTACAGACTCAAATTGTATCTATCTTTTCTAGAATCCTTTTATATAATTTTTCAAAGTACCTGCCGTCCTTATACGACTTGCGTACTTTGATAATGGGAAACCCTATGCGGCTTGCCGTTTCACGCACGCGGCGAGAATCGTCAATCAGAAGAATGCGGCCATGTGTTTGTCTGTATAATTTCCAAAGGATTTTTTCTTTTCCGATTTGTGGAGTAATAATCACGTCGGAAAAATAATGCGAAAGCCCAGACTGCTGAAGTTTTATTCTCTGATATAGCGCGTCGCCATGGGTCACAAGATATAATGGAACGATTTTACCAAGGCGCGTAAGAAGCTTTGAAACGCCAGGATACACATAACGGCGGCGAGTGTCGCTTAACAATATCCAAATTTTTTTAAGTAGCTCGGCTTGATTATGTTTTGAAAACCCTAAAAAATCGACAAACTTGCGCGGAGTGAAACGCGCACCCACGCTGTCGCGGTGTGCTTGGCGCAATAGCGCTGTTCCCGCTCCGTAAGGACGGGCAAGTGAAAAAATGTCTTTACGGATTTGCAAAGTATCCAGTAAAGTATGGTCAAGATCAAAGCAAATGGGTATTGTTTGTTTCTTCATTTTGGTTCTTCGCTATTCTGGGACTGTCGCCGAATGACACTTTTGCGAAATTCTAAAAAAAGATTTTGGCTTAAATAGGCCGCAAAGTCTTTCAAAAATCGCCTAAATTGCTATTCGGCGATAGTCCCATCCTGTGGTTTTAATTTCTTTCTCCGATACGAGCGTACCATAAGACCGCCAAATACCACAATGGCGGCGACAAGCGCTGCTGTACCATATTCACGAACGTTTGGGCCGCTTGCCGGCACGGCGTATATTTCTTTTTTTTCGGATTGCATGGAACGAGACGAGGCAGTAATCACGACATCTTTTTCTTCTCTTGGCAGGAGACGATAATCAGCAGGGGTTTTCTGCAAAATTCCTACAATATCCAGCGTTTGTCCAGCAAGTAATGGAAGTTTTGGGATCCCTGTATTTTTTTTGATATATACTCGTAGTTCTTTATCGCCCTCATTTATATATATATGTGGCCAGCGAACGACGCTTATATCCCCTCTTACACGTATAAGCGCGCCAATGCGGTCATCAGAAATCGCCGCGATAGGAATAGCAAATGGTTCTAATAGAGCGGGCTTGGCGGGAAGTATAGTGATGTCTGACAAACTCGCTATTACAATTGCAAAGCCGGCAGAGAGCTTTGAAAATTTTCCCTGCGCTTCAATCTCCTGCCCCATTGAAAGCAACGGAAACGCATTCTTAGCTGACTTCAAAAGTATTCCCCTGTCTTTATCGCCTATATAAAAAGATGTGGAATCAAATATCCCTGGAAGGACAGTAACTCTTCCCCGTACGCGCGCAAGCGTCCGTGTCTTTATGCCTGAAAGCTCTGCGATAGAGGCGTGTTGTGCTATTTTTTTCTGTTCTTGTTTTTTTAATCTCAAACGCTTCTTTGAGAGAGGCGCATCTTTTGCGGCACTGTCATCTTCTTGATCAGAATACGCAATGCTAACTGCATTTTTCTTGCCCTTTGTCGGATTCTTTGTCCATGCCCAGTCCCCGCTTTCCATACGCGCAAGACTGTATCCTGAAGGAGCATCTTCATAATCTATTGAATCTGCCACTGCGCCAGATACATCAATAAGAAGAAGTTCGTCAGAAGAATTGCGTAATTGACGAAAGCCGGATTCTTGAGAAACTGTTACGTATTCTTTCGGCTGTATGTTCACGGACGAAAGAAAATTTTTCTGTTTGCCGCTCTGCAATTCTATTGCCCAGCCAGAAAGATCAACGGCCGCGGCGCCTTCATTATACAATTCAATAAACTCATCCGCGTCGCGACCGACAGGATTGGGAAAAACTTCTGTTAGGATAATGGAAGCCACGGGCGGCGGAGCGGACGGGATAGCTGAAGCATGCACGCTGGACGATTGTATCTTGATTGTTTCTTTTGCGACGGCCGTGGACTCCTTAATGGTGATCTTACGGCGCTCTATTGTTTCATGTTCGCCTGCTTTGAGTATAAGTTCTATTTTGTACGCGCCAGTCTCGCGATACAAGTGCGTCGCATTCGCGCCATGCCCTGCTGAACCATCGCCAAAATTCCAATAAAAGATCATTGGGTCATTATCCGGGTCGCGCGAATCTGCCGCATCAAACGCGACTGGCTCACCGACCTCTGCCGATTGCGGAATGAATATAATCGCTTCAGGGGGCTGATTAGTACGATGGATGATATTTTTTTCTCCCGGCGTGGGAATTTCTGTCCATACGTAATCACCTTCGCTATTCCGAGCATAACTTTGGTCAAGCGGAGCGTCTGTGCGATATGAGACGCTCATGCTCGCGCGGAATGTTCCTTTTTGAAAAAGACGGACCGTATCCCCTCCTTGATTTTTTAACGCAAGATTGCTTTGAGAACGGCTGAACAAAATATAGTTTTGCGCCTCCAGGATAGTTGTGGAAGCGTTGGATAAAGCGACAGTAAAGGATGCGCTATTTCCTGTTTCCAATTTCCACCCTTTAAGATCTACTGGTTCTTTCCCTTGATTGAAAAGTTCAATAAATTCTCCAGAGCTTGTTCCTGACTGTGATGGGTTGGCAAAGAGCTCGTTA
>CAZKXN010000056.1:0-2905 GCA_964556905.1 uncultured Gammaproteobacteria bacterium | reverse complement strand
ATAATAATAAAGGACGACAGCGGCGTATCTTTTTCTTGTTGGGATATTTCTTCAATCAGGATATTTGATTCCCGTTTTGTCGGTTTGCGAGTTGCTTTGAAATCTGCCGCATCGCTGAAACTCATATTCCCGTCTGGAAAACGCGCCACCGAAGCAGGATCTTGCGCACGCGGCGCATTGTTTGAAACAATGCCGTCATCCCAATCGCCATACGCAATCTGATCAATAATGACTCCTTTGCCGTCCTTGAGAATGATGGCGTCTCCGCTATTATTAAATATGGAATCCTTGCTTTCAAACACTGCAAAACGCGAGGTTCCATTTTGCAAAAGCGTTCCTTTTAATAGAATCACATTTTTTGAACCATCCTCAATTGTCCATCCTTCCAGATCAATCGTCTGGTTGCTATTATTGTATAATTCAACCCATTCTTTCTCATTATCGGTAGGATCGCTAACAAACTCATTGATAGCGACATCGCCTCGAGCGGCTTTCCATGATGATTGAGAAGGCGTTTGAACGGACGAATTAGGGGGCGAAGAAGGTGCCTGCTGACTGCTCTGGATTTGTTCGGCTTGAGGCGCTGGCGCAGGCGGCTCTTGGGCAGGAGGGGATGGCGGCTGTTGCGTTGATACTGTGTTTGCTTGTCCGATGCTATTTCCTGAAACATGTTCTTGCCAGTTTGCCGTTGTGTAGTCAGCAAGCGCCGGATCTTTCCGCTCCAACGAATGATCAGGGGCGGAAATGTATGTGAATTGTTCAATGATTGCACCGGACGCGCTTTTCATGGCAATTGCCTCGCCTCCTTCATTGAGTGTTTGCCATGAACTGTCTATAAGAGCGCCTGTAAATGAAGGATAATCAGCTGCGGTATTTGCCGCAACGTCGGCAATCACAGCGTACTCGCCGGGATCAATCATAAGGTTTCCGCGAAATGCTGATAATGTATGATTTATATTGTCTTCTAAAAATTTCCATCCCGTGATGTTAACTGCCGCGCTTCCGTTATTATATATCTCTATCCATTCATGATCTGATTTTTCGTATGCCGCAATCTCGGTGATAACTATATCGGTGTCGGCGGCAAAAAGTTGGGATGGAAAAAAGAAAAATAAAAAAACAGTTCCGTAAAGCGCGGAAAAATAAAAAAATATACTGCGCATATAAAACGCAGTATAACAAAAATCAGCTGTGAGGCATAGACTTGCATTGCGGTTTTTTAGTCAACCTCCGAACCGTGAACAATGTTAGAACCATTATACGGCGACAAAATGAGTATATTTATGCTACACGCAGATCTTCTTTTGTCACTCTAAAATTCCCATCTTTTCGAATTCTCTTTTTAACTAACTCTTCTACTTTGCTTTTTGGCACCAATGTTTCTGCAAAACGCTCTACCTCTTCTGCCGAATCGGTATCTCCCACGCGCCGCGCCTCTGCGGCATATCCATACAGATGATATGCGATGCGAATAAGCGTATCCGTGCGAAGATTATGCCGCACACCTCCTCCATAGACAAATGCATCTTGAAATTGATTCACTTTTTCAATAACCTGTCGCATTGCGGTAAGATAGTCGTCTGTACTCTTTATCTCATCAGACGTAGACCACGTTTCCCCTCCGCCACTATTCATGTATATATATTTACCGTTTTCTTTGGTAATCTCGCTTATATGTGTTGAATCTTCATGCTTCAATTCATATCTGCCCCTGCTCCACCTATATATTTTTCCGTCAGCGAGGAATAATTTCATATGCTCATTATATGGAGAATTAATATTTGGCATATCAATAAGAACTGTTACTGGAGAATCTGGAATCACGAAACCGGTATAATTCCAATCGTTCGGTAATTCTTCATGAGATCCCTCTTGAAATAATTCCGGGTGTGCCTGTGCATGTGTTTGAATATAAAACAATCTTCCTGCATTTCTACTGTCTAAAAAAACTCGTTCAATGGACTCAAGCTTAAATGGAGACTCTTCAAGAATTTCATCAAGAAGACTCGCCTTTTCCTGCGGAGGTACTGTACGCCCCTCCTGAAGTAAATTTTTTTTACTTAAAGCATCTCCAAGTACAACTTTCCCTTGCTCCGCGTCCCACTCTGCCCGATAAGGAATACCATTTTTTATGACAAATACCGGAAGCTGTATTTCTTTTCCAAATAGAAACATTTCCCGTACAATATCTTGCTGAACCGGCGGTCGAGATATTCCAAATATTCCAATAGCAGGCAGCTCCTCATCTATTGCAACATACAATCCCGCGTATTGGGGATGACTCACTGAAAATTCGTTATAATGTTCGCGTTTTCGTATTGAAAGCTCAATTTGCTTTTCTGAAGTCTCGAGAGAGTACTGTGATCCACTCATAGTTCTTGATCCGCCAATCTGTCCTTTTGTCCCTGCATCTCAGCTTGACATACTCTCAATATGTCCCCCTTTTAAAAGAAATCCAATTTTATGCCACATATTTTCCGAGGTATCGCCTTCTTCTATTGTAGAGGTCGCAAGTGTCGGCTCCAGACTTAATGCGATCTTCATTTTCGTCTTCCATCCAACGCCGCTTCGAAGAACGGAATTTTCAACCGGTGTATATTGTGAAGAAATCGCATGGACAAATAGTACATCATGCTCTTGTACTACATTTTTCACATCTCGCACTCTTTCTTCTTTTTCTTGCCATTTTATGAGCTCTCCGTTATAAAAATCATTAAGTGTATTTTGAGTATTCTGAAATTGCTCTTTTACTTGGACTTGCAATGGAAGCTCTTCACATAATAGCTTACGCATATGTACCATGGCCTGCGTAAGACTCCCCGCATTCTCTGATATCCCGCTCTTTCTTATATACAAACTTTCAAGTTTTGCAGAATATCGTTGAACAAAAAATGTAAATATTTTT
>CAZKXN010000055.1:0-8064 GCA_964556905.1 uncultured Gammaproteobacteria bacterium | reverse complement strand
AACTTGATCTATAGCCCTGCTTAAATAATCTATAGCCCAAACCCGCGACCATTGCCGCATTATCCAGACAGAGTTCTCCAGCAGGAAAATATACCTTTAGTTTATTTTTCTTTGCCTCTCTATAAGCAAGAAAACTTAACAAAAGATCTTTTGTTTTTGCGTTTGGCACCCTTCGCTCGCCCTGATATGTGATTACTTTTGCTCCGTCTCTGTACATGGCATCAGGATAAAATGTCAGTCCGCCGATAGGGATACAGTAACATGCGGCCGATCCGTCTTCGTCAGGATTCCCGATCAAAAGAAGCCGGAGAAGCGCGTCTTTGAGTTCGTTTGTTTGTATTGTTTTTTGAATCCAGGAAAGAACCTCCTCTTTTGTGAATGAGTGTTCAATCCCTATGAAAGCGGCGGACTCAAATAATCGTTCAACATGATACGCGGGGAAAAAGGGTTTTCCCTGCACTACTTTAAGCGAAGAGTATACGCTAAAGTCAAAAAAATATCCTTTATCAAATACTGACACGCACGCCCTTTCTTCATCAATGAGCGCCCCATTTACTACGCAGGTTCGTTTCATTGTCTGTCAGACAGTCACAGCGACCGGTTGAGAATACTGCATAACCGGCTCACTGCACACAGTTTCTATAAGCTGTGCGCAGACTTTGTAAGGATCCATGTTTGCCGCAGGTCTGCGATCTTCAAGATACCCACATCCATTTTTTGCAGTGTAAATAGGTATGCGAATTGATGCTCCCCTGTCTGAAACCCCCCAGCGAAACTCCGAAATAGGGCATGTTTCATATTTCCCTGTAAGCCGGTCTTCATTGCCTGCCCCGTAAACAGCGATGTGCTCTTTGTGTTTTGCTCTAAAGAGCTCACACGCATGTTCTATAATTTTTAATCCTCCCTGGGCGCGCATTGCTTTTGTGCTGAAATTCGTATGTGCGCCAGCGCCATTCCAATCGCCAAGCATTGGTTTGGGCGCAAACGAAACTGTTATGCCATGCTGTTCTCCAAGGCGATGAAGAATCCATCTGGAAAGCCAAAGTTCGTCTGCGGCTTCCGTGGGACCCACAGCGCCTATCTGATATTCCCACTGGCCAGGCATAACCTCTGCATTGATGCCTGAAATATGCAAGCCAGCTCCAAGGCATGCTTCAAGATGGGCTTCTACAAGATCTCGTCCGCTTATCTTATCTGCTCCAACACCGCAATAATACGGGCCTTGCGAACCAGGCGCGCCTTCAGAAGGCCATGCAAGCGGCTTCATTCCTTTATATAGCGTGTATTCTTGTTCAATTCCAAACAATGGTTCGTGTTCGGCGAATTTCTGCGCTGTTTCCCGAAGATGCGCGCGGGTGTTGCTTTCATGAACGTGCCCGTTGGCATCTAACACTTCGCAAAGAACAAGCACATGTGGGTTCCCTCTTACAGGATCGTTTACCATTAGAACCGGATTTAGAATGCAGTCGCTGGATTTGCCTTCTGCTTGTTCCGTGCTTGACCCATCAAACGCCCAATCAGGAATATCCGCAAGAGAACGAATCTCGGTATTGAGTATCTTTGTCTTAGAACGAAGCGAGGCAACGGGTTTGCACCCATCAAGCCAAATGTACTCTGCTTTTATCACTGCCATAGAAAAAAATTAGCGGTTAGGGCGCGGCGGTTGCTTCTCGTCTTTCATTCAACAACCCACCATGCCTCAAACGCAAATGTTTCGTTCTGGAGTTTCTTTCATGCAATCGCGTGTCCCTTTCATCCCGTGACGAAAGAAATGCCTGTTGGTATCTTACAAAATTGATACGTTCCCGCAAGCCCACTTTTTCCACACCTATTCAGGCAATGTCCCATTCATACGCCCCTAAATGTGTGTTTTCCGCTCTACCCAAACGATCTTGAAATGGGGTGGCAACGAGTTCGCACAACGCGCTTACCCTTGCGTCAAAAAGATGTCCGCCAACAACTTGATAGTCGTGCCCGCACAGCACAACGTGCGCGTGGAGAAAATGCTTTTCGTCCTTGAGCGCTATATTCCCAATAAAAGAAACAAGCTCCCACAAACCAGTAAATTGCCTGCGTTCATATATCTTTTTTTCAGGAACTATATATCCAAGTTCAGGATCTTGCACAGCGCCAATTCCTTGGATGCCTGCTCCCAGGAGTCCGACGGAAGCAGAAAATTGTTCAACGCACTCCCGTATGCTCTCCCCTTTATCAATTCTCAAAAGATATAATCCGCTTTTGTCTTTTCTGAATTTCATATTATTTGATGCTATGGGTAATTTTTGGCTTTCTAATATTCTTTTTGTTATTATTTTTCCCTGCTGCGGCTACTGAATTTTATTTGCCGCTTGTGCCGCTTGGCGGAAGTGTGCATCCGGTTTTTGCGGCTAGTGTTTCCAACGACAATTCACCAGACTCTCTGGTCGCATCTGCAAATTCCCACAACGGGTATCCTTCTACTCCTTTTTGGGTACAAATCGGGAGCTGGCTTTTTCCGTCTGATGCAGAACATTCCACATACGGCAAAAATTTTGCCGCTTTTCCAAATAATTTCTTTTGATTTTGGCAATGGGGGCACCAAAACGCGCCATAAAATATCGCTCCGTTATCTGTAAGGCATTGCGTAAATTCATCCAAGGGACCCCGTTGAGTCTGCGACCACACAAGAGCAAACACGCCGCCAGCTATAAAAAATCCTCCGAGTAAAACGAGTATTATTTTTGCTGTTTTTTTCAACATGCATAAACTTTGGCTTATTTGCTTTGCGCTGTCAAGCGTAAAAATATGATTTTCTTCTTGCAGGAGCGCCAATGCTAATCAAAAGATCAACAAACGAACGCGGCTTGTGGATCTGTGTCAGCATATCCGAAAATGAGAGTGAGTTTCCAGTCGCCGTTGGTAAAGATGCCTGCAATGCCACCGCCAAGTGCGGCAAAAAAAATCGTATAGAGCGCGTACCCGCTTTTTTTATTAAAATCCGCGTGCGCGATACAAATTTTTCTTGCAGCTTATTTTTTCATGCTAACGTTGTGCATCCATGCGATGTATGCGCCGCCAAGGCCTGACCAAATTGCAATGGTGATCGCTCCGACAAACCAGCTCACAAGGTCCATGCCGGAAAATCCGGGAAGTAATTGAAAGAGCGCAAGATGCAATGCGTCAGCAGAGCCGGTAAGAAAAAATCCATACGCCATGCAGAGCGTATAGGCGACCTCTCCGCCAAGAATGCAGAGAAGCGCGTATCGTTGAATGGAAAGCATATATGTATGCGCTAATAATAATTTTTTATTTGTTTACAATTTCTCAATTTTCTGCGCGAGAATATCATTATGGATTGCCATTGCCTGGTCGTCATAGACGTGCCTCACGATGCCATCTTTGCCTACGACAACATAGCTATGCCCGGGCAATTGTCCGTAGTGCATTGATGACGGCGTTGTAAGGACATTGAATTTTTGCGAGGCGGCCTTATCGGTGTCAAACACAACCGTGGAATTTGCAAGCGCCGGCATTTGGTTGATTGCTTTCTGCCATTCGTCTGCCCTGTCAACGACAATTGACAACGACACAGTATCGTCAGTGTTCAGACGGCTATCTGAAGACAATTGAACAATCTGCTCCCAGCATGCCGGATAGCACATCAACCCTTCATTAAAAAATAGAACAATGTTCTTGCCTTTCAATTTTTCGTTGCTGTATGTCGTGCCCTTCACGTCCACAAATGAGAAATCAGGAACTGGTTTGCCTACCATTTCGTCTAACGCAACCGATGACGCTGGGCTTTGGTTTTCTGAATGGTGTCCATCCATGCTGTCTGACGCTTGCTGTTGAGAGGCAGAAGTATCTGTCTGCGGCTGGGTGCGGCTCGCGCTTGCAAACCAGATGCCGGCAATAACAATCATCGTAAATCCGACAATCCCCGCAAGAATGATGCGGTCTCCGCCATTATTGTGTGTCTTCTTCTCGCAGCAGGGCTGCTTGTTTTTGCTCATAGGTTTCTTTTTTAAATAATTGAACTGTTTTAATGATGATAGCAAAAATAACAAAAATGAAAAGGACCGCCCACAAAAATTCTGGAACCGCTTTCACGACACCTGCCACGGCATTAAATACTTTTGTCAAAAAAATATTGATGCTCACCTGATACGACGAATGGACCGTCAGAGAGTTGGTAAATGAAAGCCATAGGGTAAAAACAGCCATAATGATGAACAACGCGCCCGAGATCAGTTCTCCGATTGTTACCGTAATCCTAAGCGAGCCGAGCGAATACGACAGCGGCGTCTGCGCGCGCATCATTTTTTGCGTCAGTGCGTTTCTGTCCAAAAATGAGGCAATAACAAAAAGCGGCGACACAATTCCCAACACATACACAAACGTATAGAGCGCGCCCCACGCAACAGAACCTGGCAATGCGGAAAGCGCAAGCACGCCCGCAAGCACCGGCGCGCAACACGTTGTCGCAACGCCGGAAAAAATTCCGAGCGTAAAAACTGAAAACGGGCTATGGTTTTTCAGCGTCGGGTTCACATGAAACGGCAAAGAAAAATGCCTGCCGAGCACCAATGAAAGCCCGAGCACGAGCAGAAATCCGCCTCCGACAATAAAGATCGTGTTGTGATATTTGCTTAATGCTTGTCCGAACGCGGCGAATCCAAGCCCGAGCGGCAGAAACACCAAAAGAATCCCGAGAAAAAAAATAAAGGTCATGATAAAAACCTTTTTTCGCTCGCGGAACACCGAACCGAGATATGACGGCAGGAGAACGGTGATGCAACACGGAGCAAAGAGAGCGGCAATCCCAGCGATAAAAGACGCAACAAGCGATGTTCCGATAAGGATGTTCATATTTCACAAAATACGCTTTCGGGCTCAATACGTCAATTGTGTTTCTAATCCTGAACGTTATATCATTGAACGGTTTTGGACCATTTCCGCGCTGCCTTTGAAAATGGCTTTGCGCCTCGCGAACAGCAATGAACGTCTCATTTTTTTATCGTCTTTCAGTTTTTTGAATACGCGCAGTTTCGCATCATGAAATGAACGCAACGCTTCAAAATACCGTGAGCCAGAGATCCTTCCTCTTCGCAACTAATGATGCAAGCCCACCAAGCAGATCCTTTCCAAATCCATCTTCATCTTCGGTTGTAAAAGTGTGTGCGCGCATGTATTCGTAAAGAGCCGTAACCTCTCCAAGCGTCAGATAACTATAATATTCATCAGCTGATGCATGGTCAAATTTGTTGGTAAAAAACGGCCGTCCGTAGGCAAGATATGACAAGTATCGGTTAATCTCAAGATCAACGTTCGGAGCCATCGCCTCTTGATACTCTATACTCGCGTAGTTCTTCCAGTCGCCATTATACTCCATATCAGCCAACTCCCGCTCCTGCAAATCGGCCAAGATAAAGACAGCGTTAATCAGCACATTGGATTCTTCAGACGCGTTCTGTCCTTGCGTCATATCACCCATTATAATTGATCGAGCGGCGACAAAAACATCATAATCATATTCATCGGCGGCGGCTGGCAGCGCTCTTACAGCAATATCAAGAACCGGATTTCCGCTCTGTCGATGTAGTAACTCTGCAATGCGGCGGAGCGTATCCTCATCTTTGCTTCCAAAGTGCTGCGTAAGTTCGTTAAGGTCAATGCTTGTAATCGAAATTCGCTGAGACATAGGGTTTATTTTGATAATACACTCTCTCTGTGCAGTATATCACTTCTCTGCTTATGACAATAGCGTCCCTACGGCGTTGCTTTAAAGAATCATTGTATGGGATTTTGATTTTTTTCTTGGGTATCCATATTTATTTTAAAAAAATTATTCACTAGTTCTTTAGGGCATTCCTTTGTCTTGGTATACAATCTTACTATTTGGTTTAGCCCAATCTTCTGAAAAACCAACATGCGATATTTCATTGCTACTTCTATCCAACTGACGCTCTGTTTCTTTTAATAAAACACTTGGCTGAATTTCATAAATAATTTTAATTTTTAACGGATCCTTTTCATAAAATATCGCCAAATAAATCATTTTATTGCGAGTTATCCTATGCAAAGATTCAGCCCTTTTGTCTGTCGGCGATTTAAACATCCGGTCTAATTGTCCAGCCCCACCCTCATAACAAGATAGATACTCGTACTTAATTGAGGGATCGTTTTTATCACAACCATCAGCGTCTCTTTTTGAAGCTGTCAGTTTATGGCCAAGTGTTTCAGAAATTATCATTTCTTTTACTAATCCCGGCTGTAAAATATTGGGAATACCAATGCTTAAAGCTAATTCTTGCGCTTTAATTACGAGTTCTATAATTTTAGAAATTATTTTTTGTACCATATTTTTATATGAATAATTTACTTTTCTGTTTTAGTTCGACTTCTTTTATCCTTTTGTTGCAAGTTCCAACAAAATCTGGGTTAATTTCAAGTCCTATAAAGTTTCGTTTCAGTTCCTTACAAACTACAAAAGTAGTTCCAACACCAGCAAAGGGGTCTAATACTATATCCCCCTCATTTGAGCTTGCTTTTACAATTCTTTCTATCAACTTAATGGGTTTTTGTATAGTGTTTAAGAACTCTCTACTTACTAATTCCTTCGATTTATATGTAAGCTGTTTTATATCGCCCCAAACATCGCCGGGATTCTTGCCGCTGCCGTTAAATTTTGTTTTATGAAATTTGCCATTAACAACCGAGGGTACATTTTCACATCTTTTTCTGTGCTCTAATTCAACTAATTGCGGAACGCGGATATGATCTAAATTAAATGCTTTAGTTTTGCCCTTGGTGAAATAAGCGATTATATCATAATTGTTTGTATATTTAGTTCTTCCTTGAGCCAATCTACTGGGTTGATACCATACAATTTTAGCATTTAAGTTTAAATAGGGACGATAATCAACAAAATCAATACAATCAGGTTTCCCAAATAGATATAACGAGCCACCATTTTTTAATACCCTTGAGAATAATTTTATTAAATTTAAATTATATTCCTGCATGTTTTTTATTTTATCCCAATCGTTTTCGGTTACTCCAAAAGGACCGTCGCACACTATCAAATCTATTGATTCGTCATCAACTTGTTTTATTAGTTCGAAGCAATCACCTTGATAAACTTTATTGATTTCCATATTTTCTATTTTATTAAATCCTCAATTGAAACACCAAGAGTTTTTGCTAATTTTGCCATAACAAAAACTGACGGCTTTTTAATTACTCCTGTTTCAACTTTGGTAAAAGTCGTGTAGGGAATATCGACTTTTCGTGCAAATTCGTCTTGTGAAAGCTCAAGTTTTAGCCGTAGGGCTTTTATCTTTTTCCCCAACTTATTTTCTTGATTATTTTCCATAATTTGATAACATTAAATTGTTCTGCTATAATTCTATTCAGTTATATGATAACAAGTTTTATAAAAACTGCAAATACAATTTAGGGGGCTCCTTATCGTTGCCTGCGTACGGGTGAGTGGGACAAGGGCAACACTTTTTGGCGGCGCATTTCGCAAAGTGAAATACGAAAAATTGCGGCGGCGAAAAAACGAGGACGAGGCGGGAATTCGTTCCAGAAAGTTTTTCATCTACACGCGCAAGTCAACGGATACGGAAGATCGGCAAGTGCGAAGCATTGCCGATCAATTGGCCGAACTGCAAGAACTTGCAAAGAAAGAGCAATTGGAAATTGTTGACGTCTTCGTCGAGAAGCAGACTGCCAAGATTCCCGGACGGCCAATTTTTAATGATATGCTTGCGCGTATTGAGAAAGGAGAAGCATCGGGAATTTTAGCATGGCACCCGGATCGTCTCGCGCGTAATTCAGTTGACGGGGGAAAAATCATCTACCTCGTAGACACGGAAAAGATCGTTGGGCTAAAATTCCCGACCTTCTGGTTTGATTCGACACCGCAAGGCAAATTCATGCTCTCGATCGCTTTTGGGCAATCCAAGTATTACATCGACAACTTGAGCGAGAATATCAAGCGAGGGCATAGGAACAAGGTGAAGGATGGCATCTGGCCTCAAATGGCTCCGTTAGGGTATGTGAACGTGAAAGGAGCTGGCA
>CAZKXN010000054.1:0-8317 GCA_964556905.1 uncultured Gammaproteobacteria bacterium | reverse complement strand
GCGCGACATTATTCTGAAACGCGAGCGGTGAATCGTTCAAAAGCCGCACATCAATCGGGTACGGAAAAATCAAATCCACGCCAAGTTCAAGCTCATACTCAAAAGCAGTGTACGCACGGAGATATTCCGGTTCAGCAAAAACCGCAATGTCAATATCATGGAATGACGGCGCGTGAATAAATGAACCGTAGATGTATGCAAACAGAACATCCTTGCGTTTCTGCAAAATATCTCGTACCTTTTTTTTTATATTTTCCCGTTTTTTTTGTGAAAGCTGATAGTACTCTTTCATACAAAACAAACGTATCATAGAATACGCTTCCGGTCAATTTTTTTGTGGAACAGAGTGGGGTGGGAATGCGACCTAATATTTTTGCATATGCTAATGTCTACTTTTTTCATCGTATGTTCTCGGTAGCAAACACAATGGCGTGTACATTGAAAAAATCAGTCATTCTTTTACATTCGTCTGGTCTTGTTCCACTCCCGCATAAGATCGCATAATTCCGGCGCAAGGTGCATGTTTGGTTTTCCTGTTGCGTCAAGATATTCTTTTTCCCATTCAGGGTGGGTATTGAGATGGGGGGTAAGGGGTTTGCCAAGAGTCTCGAAATAAACCATCAATTCTCTGGCAAGAGCTCCTCGCGTTATCCATCCTGCAGGGGCATATACTCCTTTTTTCTCCATCATGTCTTTTGTCAAACGAAATACTTCAACAGGATCATATATCACTTTCAGTCCAGCAATCTCAATAAAGGGCGTGTCGCCAGGTCTTCTGTAATGAGGCGCGTAATCTGCCATATGCTCGGGCAATGCTTGCGCTGTTCCGGCAAACTGCGCAAATGTGACAGGAATAAGCTTGGGATTTGATGTTTCATAGAGAAATTCAACAATAGCGGCGATCTTGTTTTCTTGGGGGCGCAATCCACGGCCTCCGCGCTGTCCTGCTATGACCCATGATAAAGTGGGGGCAAGATTGAGAATAACTTCAATGCCAGGATCATCATACCCGCGCCGTAAAAGTTCGGCATTGGTAAGAATAGGGAATTCTCCTCGTTTATGCGTTGGATAAGGGCGTCTTGTTGATCATCAGTCATGGTGCCGTCTACGCCGTACGCAAGTGTTCCTGCTTTTCGGAATGCTCTGGCAACCTCATGCGCATGGGTAATGCCAGCACAGAACGCAAGCACTTTTTTGCCCTGAAACATCTCTTGGTAGATCTTTACTGCCGCATTGGTAAGGCCTCTCTGATTGACAATCCGTTCAACTTGCGACATACGATACTCTCCACTTGCAGAAATCTGAACATCATCTAATGGAATCTTGGTGGAAACGAGTATGACAGAAAAACCGCAAAGCGCGCCTATTCGCACTGCTTCAAGAATTGACATAGAGGCAATCTCGGGACCAAGAAGGTGAAGCACTCGTTTGTTTTGAGCGTAATCAGGCGTTGCGGTAAGGCCAAGCCGAAAACAATCACTGTATGCGTCCACAACACTCCTGGTAATCCGGCCTAATGCTTCATGAGCTTCGTCAAGAATAAGACATTCAAAATCTGTAGGGCGGAATACACCACTCTCTGTTGCTCTGCGGAAAGAGTTGTAGGTTGTTAAGGTCACTTCCTTGCCGACAGTTTTTCTATCCCCGTAATACATTCCACAGGAAAGCGCGGGCGCGAATTTGTGAAATTCCTGTTCTGTCTGATGCATCAGGGGTTTGGAAGGCACAACCACAAGAGATCGCATGTCCGTTGCTTTGATAAGGGTGGCAAAAACAGCGGTTTTCCCTGCTCCGGGAGGAAGGTTGATGTACCCCGAATTGCTGCCTTGTTCGCGAAAGGCGCGGATCGCTTCAAACACGGTTTCTTGATGGGGAAAAAGTTGGTACTGTTCAGTATGTTTTTGAGACGCAATATATGCATCAAGATTATTAAGGATTTGAATCTGACGCGCCATCAACAATGTTTCAGTTTCTGTCAGAGAAGAAACTGGTTTTTTAAGCTCACGCAGTATTTTTATGTAAAATTTCCATCTCCGGGGGTAGCGAGAAGCAAGTTCCTGATGAGGCAAGGTGAGTATATCTTGAAGGATTTCTTCTGACATTTGTGAAACAGGCAAAAACGGCTCGCCAAGAATGAGCGAGGCGTCTTCGTACTGGTTTCTTAATTCTTCAGAAGATCTGCGAGAATGCGGCATAGTGGAAAAGTGGTTATTTTTGTTTGGTAAACAGCAACCGTATTTCTGCGTGTATAACCTGCCCTATCATGCCTAACCGCCGAGCAAACCCTTGCACAATACCATATTTTTTTTCTTTTACAATTTGCCCAACGCCGTGCATGCGTACTTTTTTTACAGGGAGTCCGTATCTTCTGCAATAATCATTCATCGCAAGCTCAATGCCAAAATCTCTTATACCGTATTCCAATGCTTTCATAAACACGTCTTTGCGAATAGCGCGCTCTCCTCCTATCAATGGCAAAACATGCTCCATACACCATGTGATAAACTTCCCCCTGTCACGCAAACCAACGGCTAAGACGGCTTGGCCTTTGAATACAGGATCAATGAGCGAGCGGATATGCTGTTCGGTCAATCCGGTAAGATCCGCATCGCAAAAAAAAAGAATTTCAGCATCAGTTGCCTGCACACCCGTCTCAAGAGCCGCCCCCTTCCCTTGATTCTTTTGCCGAATCACTCGTGCGCCATGCGTTGCCGCAACTTCGCTCGTACGATCTGACGACCCGTCATCAACCACAATAACTTCTGAAAACAAAGATGACTTCACTAAAACATCAAGGACAGAGCCGATCGTCTTCTCCTCATTAAAAGCAGGAACAATACATACGATGCTCGAACTGGGGTCAGGCACAAATTCCTTCGGAAATTGAGCCAGACCCCATTCTTTCCTGTTTATTTCTAACGGGGTCATAAAAACTCTGCAATCCGCGCAGCAGCATTTTTGGGGAATAATTGTTGCATATTGTGCACGAGCTCATCCTTTCTGTCTTTATCCATTAATATTTTCTCAATGACTTCTCTCAAATGTTCTGCCGTTGCGATTGTCTGCGAAAGATAAATCGCTGCCCCATTCTTTTCGCAATACACGGCATTATCTACCTGGTGCGAGCCGGGAATGGGAACAAGAATCATGGGTATGCCAAGCGTGGCAAGCTCGGATATCGTCCCCATCCCTGCGCGAGTCACTACAATATCAGCGCATACAGCAAGCGCCGCAAAATCATCAACAAATGAAAACTGATGATACATGTTACTATTGTCCGGCATCGCCACTTCTTTGCCTTTTCCCGTGATATGGATGATATGAAATGTGTTCTCTGTTCCTTGCACAAGCTCTCGTGCTCGCGTATTAAGAAATTCCGCGCCGGTCCCGCCCCCGCTTATCAATACTACCGGCGCTGTGTCATATATCCCGTAGCGAGCTCTGTGGCTCTGTTGCTGGCCCTGCTGGCGAATGTGCTGTGCGGCAGCGATCACACTATTGCGCACGGGAATACCGGTAACCACTGTTCTATTCTTAGGAAACTTTTTTGCCGCCGCGCCGCAAGAAGCGCAAATTTTTTTCGCATGAAGAAGCGTCAAAATGTTTGAAAACGTAGGACGAATATCAAGCTGTAAAAGCACAACCGGTATGCCGATAAACCACGAAGCCCATACAACAGGGACGCCTGCATAACTTCCGGCATTTACAACCGCTTGAGGACGAAAACGCATAAGATGATAGAGCGCTTGAAAAAATCCCAAGAAAAGAAAAAAGGGATCAACCAAATTACGCACACTGATGTAACGCCGCAACTTGCCCGTAAAAATCGGTATCTGCATGATATTGGCATACGCGCCGACTAAGTTCCATTCAGGGCCATTCCGCGTCCCTATCCATGCGGCGCGCAAGACACCGGATGTTGAGTGGTCGCGCATGTATTCATAGAGCGCCAAAAGTGGCGTCACAGAACCGAGTGTTCCGCCGCCGGTAAAAAGGATGCGCATGTTTTTGCTTGTTCCCTGAATACGTTTCATATTTTACTTCCCTTGCCGTGAAATGTTCACCACTACACCGGCCGCTGTCATGCCGACAATGAGCGCGGTTCCTCCATAACTAATAAATGGCAGTGGAATGCCTGTCAATGGCACCAATGAAAGCATTGCGGCAATGTTAATAAATGATTGAAACAAAAACCAGCTTGCGATTCCAACGCCTATAAAAAAACCAAATTGATCGGGAGCGCGGGCCGCTATTCGCAATGTTCGGATAACGAAAAATACAAACACTGCTATGAGCGCAACAGCGATTAAAAATCCAAGCTCTTCGGCAATAATAGCAAAAACAGAATCTCCCACAACCTCTGGAAGATAATTATACTTCTGCCGTGACAATCCAAACCCTCTCCCCAATAAGCCGCCTGATCCTATGGCAAGAAGCGCCTGATTGATGTGATACCCGCTTCCTAACGGATCAAGCTCCGGATTCAAAAAAATGGTAAATCGCTCCATGCGATATGGCGCTATTTTGATGAGTAAGAAAAAAAACGTGGCGCTCCCCACTGCCATGACCGCAAAATGGCGAAGAGGCGCACCTGCGAAAAAATACATGGAGCCGCAAATTAACGCTATAACGCCCATAGTGCCCATGTCCGGCTGTAAAACAACAAGAAAAGCTATGGCGCCAGCCAAAATAAGAAACGGGAGAAAATTGTACGAAAAATCACGCGGACCTGTTTGTTTTTTCTTGGTAAGCCACGCGGATAAATACAGAATAAAGGTAAGTTTTACTATCTCGGATGGCTGGAATACGATATTCCCAAGCTGTACCCACCGTTTTGAACCGCCTGTTTCAAATCCAATACCCGGGATAAACACCAACAGAAGAATCCCTATTGAAATAAATAAAAAAAGTGCGGCAAACCGCTCCCACACATGATAGTCAATACGGGAAGCCGCGTAAAAACACACGAGGCCGGGAAGAAATCCGAAAAGAAGCTGATGGGTGAGATAAAAATAAGGTGAATTGAACTTGTCAAAAGATACAACCGATGAAGCGGATGAAAGCGTTGCGAGTCCAAATACGAGAATCGCAAAAAAACACGCGACAAAAACATAGTCAGGTGTTCCTGTTGTATGAAACAGCTTGAAAGCGCGAACGCTAAAAAACCGACGTTTATTCATTAGTGGCGAGAGAAAAAAAAGCTTCGCGAAATTGCGCGCCTCTATCAAACTCATTGACAAACATTCCAAAACTAGCCGCCGCCGGAGACAGAAGCAGTATATCATCCTTCTTGCTAAGACTCCACGCACGCGAAACCGCTTCGCGCATACTATTGGCAAACTCAATTTTGCCTTCATACCCTTGCGAACCCATTGCGCTTGCCAGCTTTGGCGTTGCTGTGCCCGCAAAGAGCACTGTTGCGCGGCAATATCTGGCAATGGCTCGCGCAAGTTCTGTAAAATCGCAATTTTTGTCAGCGCCTCCAGCTATCAAAATGATATTTTTTGTGCCAGAAGACCCAAGGGTCTGCAAAGCCGCAAGAGTGGCGTCCGGAGACGTAGCGGTCGTATCGTCATACCAAACGCGGCCGTCCTTTTGGCCAATACGCTCAAGACGCGAAGGAACTCCTGAAAAATTCAAAATCGCGTCGCTCATCTGACTCGGAGTGCATCCTGCTATTTTGCCTGCTGTGCAGGCGGCAAGAATATTTTTAATTGTATGCTTTCCCATTGAACGTTTGGAAGGAAGCGTGATGAGTTTAGAAACATTTCCCTGCTCAATCCATACCACCGTATCGTTATCAAGCGCGCATCCTTGGATAATATTTTTTGAATCCAAAGAAAACCAATACAACCGTGATGGAACCCCCCTAAGACCAAAAAAGCGCGTATGCTCATTGTCATAGTTGAGCACGACCGCATCTTCTGTGCCTTGAAACGCGTATATCGCGGTTTTTGTATCGCGATATGCCTCAAAATTCGGATAGCGATTCAGGTGATCCTCCAACACATTTGTAATCACCACTATATTTGGCCGTGTTCTGTGAGCGCCAAAAAGCTCAATCTGCCAGCTAGAAAGCTCCATAACGCATGGCATGGGCGTATCTGTATTCTCTTTTTGCCGCACATTGTCTAATACGGAAAGAAAGGGACGTGAAACGCCATACCCGGCGACACCTAAAAGAACAGCGCCGGAATCTTTGCGTGAAAGCATTTCATAGATCAAAGCAGTGGTAGTGGATTTCCCCCGCGTTCCAGTGACAGCGATTTTTGGAGTCTTTGGCGTAAGAAGAAAAAAAAGCGTCACTTCATTTTCTATCGGCACACCCGCATCAAGAGCGTATTTCATATATGGAGACTCGCGAGGGACTCCGGGATTTTGAATAATAAGATCTGCGGAACGAAAATCCTCTTCGCGGTGCTGGCCAAGCGCATACGAAATTGATGTGAGCGACGCTTGAGGATTCGCGAGGCGATATGCGCGAGTCCCTTTATTCAAGGCAATAATAGAATTTCGCAATGCTGTCTCATTTTTCAAATCAGTAACAACCACGCGGGCTCCATGTTGGAAAAACCACTGCGCGCTTGCTACTCCGCCTCCATGAAAGCCCAGCCCCATGATGATTACCTTTTTCCCTTGAAAATCTTGAAAGTTCACAAATAATTTTAATAATGTTAGGGCTTGTTTGCGTAAAATTTATTTTTTTTAAGACAGTGCGAGGATTGAGATGAAATGGGTTTTAATAAAACCCTCTATCGGCAAGAGCAATCAAAATGCCGATCAAAGAGGTAACCCAAGAAATAATCCAAAAACGCATGACAATAGTCGGCTCCAGCCACCCTTTTGCCTCAAAGTGGTGATGAATGGGTGTGGAAAGAAATATTTTTATCCCGCAAAGTTTTTTTGACATCATTTGCACAATAACTGAAATGCTTTCAAGCATGAAAAGAAACCCAATAATAGGAAGGAGCAATGCCGCGTTTGTAAGCATTGCCACAACTCCGAGCGTTATTCCCAAAGACATTGATCCTGTATCTCCCATAAAAAACTTTGCCGGATAGATATTGAGCCACAAAAACGCAAGAAGGGCGCCGATAATGACTACGCAAAACGCGGCGAGATCATATTTGCCCTGCATGATAGCAATCGCGGCAAATGCTCCGAACGCAGAAAAGAGCGTGCCGCCGGCAAGTCCGTCAAGCCCGTCAATTTCATTTACGGAAAACGCCGTGGCAATGATCACAAACATAAAAAACGGAATATACCACAATCCTATGGTGTAATCCCCGAGAAACGGAACGTGCAAAGTATCCCAATTCAGCTTAAAAAAGAACCACCATGCTCCAATGCCGGCTATGGCGGTATAGATCGCAAGGCGATGGCGCATTTGCAGCCCCCCTCCTTTCGGTCCGATCATGCGAGAGTTAAAGATATCATCAACTGCTCCTACAATCGCCGCGAGAATCAAAACTCCAAGTGGCAGCCATACTTGAGATCGAGTCAAAAAATTCAGATTCTTAAAAAAATCAATGGGATATATCACTGAAAGGTAATAAAAAAGCAAAGCAATGACCAGTGTTGTGCCCCAAATCAGCGCACCGCCCATTGTAGGCGTATGCTCTTTCGCTTTGTGAAGTTTGGAATAGACAGGAGCGAATTGCTCATCGCGAATATGCTTGCTAAGTTTGTATTTGGCAAGAAGGTGCGAAAGAAACGGCGTCCATGCCCACGCAAAGAGAAATGAAAGAGTTGCAAGAATGCCAAGTTTAAACACTACAAAACCGAGAAGCATTTAATAAAGATTTATCTGAATAATAAGATAGACCGCCCGCATAAAAATAATCTGCGCAAAAAATCCTGCCGCGCTTAACAATAATGCCGCAATGCGAATCTTTTGATATAAAAAACGCGCAAAGAAAAAATTAAAACCTATAAAAAGAAACCCTACGATAGGGAGCGCAAAAATCCAATACCAATTGCTATAAAAATCAGGACCGATCGGCACCTTATAATGCAGAGGGATAAATTCCCTGTCAGCTTGATAGAGTGTGTCAAATCCAAGAAAAATCAAGCTCCACGTCAATATATTGGCAATAAGAGACGCAACGACCGTCCATAAAAAAAAATTTGATCTGAAAAAAACAAGATTGTACAGGCGGCGAATCTTTGCAATCATAGATTGTTTACCATAGTTCACAACAAAACCATAATATCAAATACAATAAATTGCCGCAATGGGTGGCGGGATCGTCCCCCGGTGCACCCTGTCAAATCATTTAATTATGTAAGCGAAACCGCTTCGGTCGCATCACGTAAA
>CAZKXN010000053.1:5613-8430 GCA_964556905.1 uncultured Gammaproteobacteria bacterium | reverse complement strand
CTCCAACGCTAACGTAAGCGCCCATTCTTTTAAGCGCGCGGGAGCAGTCAAGGACATACTGTTGGGCCCCTCCTCTTTCTGAATTGGTGACAACATACAGGATCTTCATAAGGCCTCTTGCATAGTAATTTTCCGCAGCGAAATCATGGTGTCTTGAGCGAAAACTGTTGAGCGGCGAGGAGGTGAATACGTGCCATTCATTGACGAACGTGCGAATTGTTTGTGGTAGAAACGGCATTGTTGCGGCAGAAAGGATTATTATGCACAGCCGCGTATGTCCTGAATAATACGTTTCGCTTCCAAAGCGGCGATTTCCGGAGAGTAGCGCGATACTGTATGCGTGTATGCGGCTTGTCCGATTCTTTTTCTTTCCTGCTCATTGAGTATGAGGATGGTCAAGTATTCGTGCCATTCTTTTTGGGAAGATGCGAGAAATCCGTTTTTTCCATGCTCAATAGCATAGCAATACGACTCAATGGGAGAAGCAATGGTGGGAATCTTCATAAGCGCCGCTTCTATGTATTTAATTTCGCTCTTGCTTTCGGTAAAGGGATTGTTTGTTTCAAATGGAGCGATGTTTATATCTATGGTCTGTAAATGCGAAAATACTTCTCTCCATGGAACATACGATATGTGAGAAAACCTCATGCCAAATTGCTTAAAATATGCGTCGTGGTCAAGAAATCCGATAATCTTGAGTTCAGAATAAGGATGTTCTTCAAGTATATTTATAAGAACGTCCCGAACTGCAAAAAAATCGTGTTCATGGGTTTTTGTTCCGCTGATATACCCAATGACAACGCTCTTATCTTTTTTTGCATGAGAAGACAGCATAAGGCGGCGCGCAATCTCCAGTTGTTCTTTGCAAAATCCGTTTCTCAACACAAAGCTTTTCTTCACAAATGAACTCGCTTTATTCGCAAGAAATTCTGTGGTGGCTAAAAAATAATCGCACTTACTTAAAAGACAAAGGCGCCGTTCGGCTTGACTTGCATAAAATTCCATGTCCGCGCATGAAAAACCCTTTGGCAGCAGCAAAGAAAGTTTTACTGCGTCTGGAGAAAATAAAAGATCGTCAATACTATACACAACAGGTATCCTTGCTTTTTGCGCAGAGCATATAAACCGACTCAATGGCTCGCTATCTATAAGCCGATAGAGAATAATAATGTCATCGGCAATGTCTTGAGCATTAAACCGCACTGCAACATCTTCTGAAAAAACTCGCAATTGCATATTTGCCAGAGAAAAATATTCACATATATGAGAAACGCGATAACGAGTGTCGTCAACTTTATAGGAAGGGACTACCATAAGAAGGCGCGGCAGAACGCCAGTCTTTGAATTTGCGCCCGACGCGTCTTTAGGTGCTCTTATTTTCAGTGAACCAGTGAACGGGCCTCTTGCGCGCCTTCTCGCCGCTGTATGCTTGCAAAATTGTCTGAAGGACCTAAAAAAACGCTGGATCTTTATGTTCGCAAGAACTATCGCGTTTCTCAACTTAAAAACAAAATAATGAAAAAGCATTCTCGCAGTAAAAAAAAGACCGTATCGCTTATAATAAAGCAATAAAAGATATGTTTTCTCCTGTAATAAACCGTATCGCTGTTTTCTAATAAGATTCTTATTGTAATACGGATCGTACGTAAGGCGATCTCCCCATTTCCGCTTTATATACTCTGTTTCTCTTCGCAGAGCAATGCGCTTATGCTGTGTCGCCGCATGCCCTCTGTTAAGCGCCTCGTGGTGAATTAGTGTTGCGTAAGGAGTGTATACAACACTATATCCGTGATTTCTGGCGTTCAAGCACAAATCAACATCGTTAAAATCAACCGCTAGGGTTTCATCAAACCCGCCTAGTTTAGTAAAAACGCTCTTGCGTACCATCATGCAGGCGGCGCTGACGGCTCCGACGTCCCGGATAAGATGCGGCGTGCCAAAATATCCGTCAAAACTGTCCGGAGAATGTTTATAACAATGCCCTCCGACATCGGACGGCAAACCTAATTCATTTACTCCTATAACAACTCCTGCGTGCTGTATGGTGCTGTCTTTATATAATAGTTTGCATCCGACAATGCCAACTTCTTTTCTCTGCGCATGTTCAAGCATTGAAGAAAGCCATTCACCGTCAATAATTTCGGTATCATCATTCAAAAAAACAAGATACTCTCCTGTCGCAGAGCCAGCGGCAAGATTGTTTATCGCGGAAAAATTATATGGTTTATCATAATGAAGGAGCGTACAATTTTCTCTGCGAGAAAGCTCTCTCTCGTATTCTAAAAAATCATGCTCTGTGCTCCCATTATCAACAATAATGCATTCGTAATTTTTATGCGTTGTATTTCGTATCAACGACTCAAAACATGCCTTGAGAACTGCCAAATGATTTTTTGTCGGAATGATAATGCTGACTTTTGACGAGCAGTCCAGCGCGCGACGCACGCGAAAAGCATGAGGAATACGAACGGAAGGCATTACTGACCCATTGCAATTACGCCTAATAAGCGTATTTTTCAAAGCTTTTTGCGAGCCGTCATCGCACTGCTCGTATTCTTTAAAACAGCAGGCTTGTCTGCATGTTTCGCTATACGACATCTTTTCAGTAATATGAGCTATGTGTGATGAACGCTCCGTCATTCGTAAAAGCAGATCATACGCTTCTGCCCCCTCACATTCAGATGTCATTCCTCCGGATGATAGGAACAGATCTTTTTTGCAAATGAAAAAAGAAACCCAACTGATTTTGCACTATGGAAGTTTTCACCAAAAAACAAAAAAAGGCAAATGGAATGGGATTCTCCCTGGGGAAAGGGC
>CAZKXN010000053.1:0-5603 GCA_964556905.1 uncultured Gammaproteobacteria bacterium | reverse complement strand
AGGAACAGATCTTTTTTGCAAATGAAACAATTCCCGATATAATTAAAAGATAAAAAAAGGTCGGGCGACCAGTCCGGCTTAAAAAATTGTTCGGTTTTATGCTTTCCAATATATCCCTCGTCGCAATAGAGAATATCGGTTTGCGGTTTTTCTTTCAGGTAATCGCGTATCCGCTCCAGAGCGCCTTGCGCAAGAGCATGTTGCGTTGCGGCAAGTATGCCGACGTACTGACAATCCAGCGAAGAAACAACATCATTGCATGCATGGAATATATTTTCACTAGAGGGGAAACTATACACGCGTATGTTGTTTTTGAATAAACTCCCGATATCCTTCAAAAATGGAAGGTTCATGTCTTGTGGAACAATAAACACTGCTTGCAAAGGACATGCGGCTATTTGTCCGCTCAAAGAATAAAAAAATTGATGGGCAGTACGCTGGCCTTGAAGCAAAACAACCATTCCGAGCAATGTGTCATTTACTGTTCTTTTGATTTCCATCCCATGTTTAATCCTTGCTTAATTTTATGCTCCGTAAACAGCTGTGAAAAGCTTAATTTCTTAAATACTAAAAGATTGTAATAGGATTCGCTGCTAAAATCCCCGTAGTCCTCTTTGTGCTGTATAAGATCGTCAACAATATCGCCCACTCCACGAGAAGGAGAAAATAATAATACGTTTTTTGCGTGCTCTATAGAAACTTTATAGTTTCGCAGATCGTGATTATGGCTAATAATGAGCTTTACAGTGTCTCCTGTGAGACGCTGAATTTTTTCTCTGACAATGTCTGCCACGTCTGCGACAGTAGAGTTTAACGAAGCGATGTTAAAAACTCCGCTCGTGGAATACGGCGCTTGGAGTGCGCGTAGATATGCGTAAAGCGCATCCCCAATGTGGCAAATTGGTCTCCAAATGGACGGATTATAAACAAAAATACACTTCTCTGTCATCGCATGCTTAAACATTGTGTTTACAATAAGATCCATTCTCATGCGAGGGCTATGTCCGGATAGTGTCCCAAATCTTAAAGAAATAACAGAAAAATTTTCATCGCAGAGCTGCATCACGCCCTTCTCGCCCTGGTATTTCCCTATCCCGTATGGATATGCTGTACGAACGAGTTCATCCTCTTTGTAAAAACGATCGGCCGCATGTCCGTACACAGAGCATGATGATGCAAAAATAAATCGTTTCACGCCAGCCCGTTTTGCAATATATGCCACATACGCCGGAAGCGCCCCGTTATAGATATAATTCAATGCCGGATGAAACTCTGCCATTGGATCGGTTGAAATGCCCGCAAGAAACAGCACAGAGTCATATATGCTCAATTCTACTTCAGTGCAATTAAACGCGTCTTTCTGGATAACCGATATGCTTGGCGCAAGATGATTGCCAAACCACAATACATCAATCACATCAACGACGTATCCTTTTTCATAAAGAAATTGGCAAAGAGCCGACCCCATATATCCTGCGCCGCCGATAACAAGCACTCGGGATTTTTTTTCCACGCTCATAATGGATTTTTTCTTTTCATCAACCTGCCGCACTATCAAACAACGAACTATCAAGAGATGTGTCAGCAGGCACGGCAAAAGAAACGTCGCTCCTGCTCAATTCTTTAAGGTCTTTTGCGCGCAAGCTGTTCGCGTATTCAAACACTGTTCTTCGCGGTCCTCCTATATGGATTACGCCGCGCATATCGTGTTTGACCGCCGCGTAAATTTTTTTTGCAATAACAGACACTGGCTCCCGGCTTGTCCATTGATCAATAAATGCTTTATCGTACGGAAATATGTCGGGCCCGAAACTTGTGCGAATGATCAAAGAATTATCATACAGACGAACCGCGCACTCACCGCCAAGTTTTGACCATGCGTATTTATTGACCGGGTGCATGTCATCATCTTCTTTGTAATTTCCCTGCGTTCCGCGAAACACATAATCAGTGGAAATATATATCAGTTTGATGCTCTCTTCCATGCACAATCGTGTAATAAGCGAAGTTCCAACAATATTAACCATAAGAGCTTTGACAGGGTCAGTATCTATCTCTGGGGGGGATGTAAATGCCGCGGCATGAATACATGCGCGAATGCTATTTCTTTTCACATACCTGCGCATTTTTTCATACAAAACAACCTCAAATTCATCATGGGGCGGATATAACATGGCTGGCGCAATTTTCTTGAACGCCGCGCCAAGCAATCCGCTTCCGCCGGTAAACAATATATTCTCTTGTTTTATGTTATTCTGCATAGCCGCGCGCAAAAAGAAAATTATCTGATCGTCCATCATTCTGCCATTCTAAAACTGAAAAACCATCCTTGTCTTTTTCGGTTATTACAGGATTATTATTGGCAATCTGTAAAAATATGTTTCTCAATCCAATATCGCATAATGACCAGTCAATATCGGAAGCAAAAGGAGAAATGCATACTTCGCAATGCTGATTGTACTCGCCTGTGCAAAGATATTCAATAATTGTGTCTTCCAAAAAAACATTTCCGTGCGCAAAACCGGACGGCACCCAAATCCACTGATCTGAATCTGACTTAAAAGAATCCTGCATATCATACAGCAATGCTTTGCCGTAGGTAGAACTCCCTTTTCGTATATCTAAAACGATATCAAGCATTCTTCCGGTAATAGTGCGAACGAGTTTTGCCATATACGGATTCCACTGAAAATGAAGCCCTCTCACTGTTTTTGCATAAGAAAAACTTTCATTGCACTGCAAAAAATTTATATCATCCGGAAATCCAATTTCTAGCGCATTCTGTACAACGCTTTTGCGATACGTTTCTGCAAAGTATCCCCTTTTGTCGCAGTGCCGAAAAAACGTGATTACCTTTACGTCCGGAATGGCTAATTTTTCAATCTTTTTTATTTTCATGAGTGTTCTTCTTGCTTTACGCTGTCCCATGATTTAAACATAACTTTTTTCCAACGATACTTCTGTTTTTGCGCAACAAATAAAATCAAACGTTCAATTGCGTGCGCAAGCGTTCCGTCGTCTTTTTTCTCTGACTTCTCTTCAAAATCATCTAACGTTATATTTAAGTCAAACAGCGGCTGAAGGGCTTGCGGTCTAAACCAAAACATGCTTCCTGCAGGATATTCCGGACGAACGTCTTTATTAAGAATAATTCCAAGTTTTTTGCCAAGCGATGCCGCGGCATAAAAATTAAGATCCCAGCTAAGCGAGTTTAGCACGGGAGAAATCTGCTGGGGAAAAACAATGCCTAGACTTGGATCGCTCTGAAAATGATTTAGAATAGTATCAATAATCTCGGGGGAACCAAGCAGATTTTCCCACAAGTACCTTCTCCATCCGCACATACACTCATGATATTTCTTTTTCTTGCTGTGAACCCAGCAGATGAAATCATACTTCTTGTATACATCCTTAAACTCAATTGTGAATGGCGCCATATCTCTTCCGCAGTTTTGCACTTGCCGCACCTGAACTCGCGCGCTCCCGAATTCATCTGAAAAAAGACGCAACAGGCGAAGGCGGGCTTCGGGGCGGGTCGAAACATACAAATCAAATGGGCGGGGGATGTTTTTTAAATACCGTAAAAAATCTTTTGCAAACTCATCGTGGAAAAGGTGCGCAACTACGGCGATAGCGGATGTGCGCGGAAAAATGGCGTTTCGCGTGGCTTGCAAATAACCGTACCCATACTTCCTATCCGGCTCCAAATACGCTCCCTCTGCCCACTCATTCCATGCGTTAATAAAAATATATCGTTCATGGGTAGGGAGCGCTTTGCGCGTATAATGAATAAGCCCTTCAAGCCAGCGTTGATAGTGAAGCGGGGCGCTTCCAGAAAAAATAACAGGATCTTCCCGCCGCGGAGTAGAGTCCCAATCCGTCATAATTCCTCTAAACAATGTGTACTTTGGACACTCTCGCGCAAGCTGATGGCGCATAATCTCTGAATACCTATATATGTCTCCTTGAAAGCTTGAATAAAAAAAGTTCATCTTGTCGTTGTGCTTTGAAAGAATGGCGTTGTGCGGCGGAAATTCTACTGCCGCGTCAAATCCATACTCTCGCGGATCAACTTTCCCGTCAAATGCAGTTTGCATAACCGCCAGATACAATGCTCCAATTCCCTGTTCTGTACAGTATGCATTCCAACGGCGTATTGTTGAGCGAATGTCGGGAAATAACCCGGGCCTATATATGATAAGCAAGGGCCTGCCCTGTATCCTGATATATCGTTTGTCTCTCAATGCCGGTTCTATATCTTTTATAAACGCAATATCGTCTTGCGGGTCGTGCTTTTGGTTAAGCAGGGCGCCGCTTTGCTCATAGCCATCCCACCGTATTGTCCATGGTTCATTTGCCCAATGCAGACAAAATGGAATATCAAGGTCTGGGTTTCTTAATATATTATAATACGGAACTCTCATCACCTGCTTGCCCATAAACCAGTAATGATGAAAACAAAATCCGTGAATACCATAATTTTTTGCTATCTCAATTTGCCGTTCCATGACTTGTTTAATGCGGAGATCATAAAAACCCAATTCGTCCGGGAGGCGCGGCTGATAATGCCCTTCAAACGCCGGTACTGCTTTTGTTGTGTTTGTCCATTCTGTAAATCCTTTTCCCCAAAACAAATCATTTTCTAAAAAAGGGTGAAATTGGGGGAGATAAAACGCAATAGGGCGAACGTCAGAAGGCCCAATTCCCTGTTGTGCCTTTTTATATGGAATGCGGTAGGAAGACTGCTGATATGCGGCCGCATATCGCTCCCCAAGCATCCATTGTTCAATTGCCGCGACGTGAAAAACTTTTTTAAGAAAAAATGATAAGTATCGTATCGCCCGAAATTTGCATTTTCTCAATATGTGCCTTGCTGGATGTATCACCAGCATCCATATTCCATTCTTTAGCTTCCTTTTTATTAAAAATAGCAGATGCATGAATATTGTTTTGAAATGGCTAAAATATTTTTATTCGCTGAAAATCTCCTTGTATTTTTCGATCATTGAATGTAGTGAAAAGTCTCCGCTCACATAAGACGCAAGGTCTGATCTTTGAATTGACTCTAACGCATCCACTGTCTGAACAATTCTGTCTATATCGCCAACCTTTACTATAAAACCGTTCTTGCCGTTTACGATCATTTTTTCAACCTCTCCAACATGCGTTGTAATTACGGGAACATTCATAGCAAGCGCTTCAAGAACAATAAGAGGGGTCGCTTCTGTCTTTGATGTAAGAACAAGCGCGTACGCATCTTTTAACACGGAAAAAACATCGTCAACAGCATCATGTATGGCAACATTGGAAAGAAACAGGCATTTTTGAAGAGCCAGATGTTTTTGAGGACCGTCGCCGTACATTGAAAAGAAAAAATCATTTCTCTTCTGAAACCGCCGTGCAACCTCTATAAAATCAAGCGGCAGTTTTTGTTCATAAAATCGCCCCAGCCAAACAATATGCTTTTTGTTTTTTATCCGAATGTCAGACGATTCTGTTTTTTCTTTTTTGCCGCATGGCGAGAGTGGAGCGTCAAAATCAACTCCATTGCGTATGCAGACAACTTTCTTTTCAGGTATCTTAAGCGCGGTAATTGCATTTGT
>CAZKXN010000052.1:1509-8585 GCA_964556905.1 uncultured Gammaproteobacteria bacterium | reverse complement strand
GGGTAGCTACGTTCGGCACGGATAAACGCTGAAAGCATCTAAGCGTGAAGCCGTCTTCAAGATTAGGTTTCGTTATGAGATTCCTCGGAGAATACGAGGTTGATAGGCGGCAGGTGTAAGGCGCGCGAGCGTTTGAGCCAAGCCGTACTAATATATCCATTTATCTCGACCATAATAAGGATTCTTTTTACAGGGTTTTACAGGGTCAGGCACAAATTTTTTTGCGGAAATTGAGCCGGACCCTGTTTTCCCAAAGTAAATTCGCCATTCATATCCCAGTGCTTAAAAGCGAATTTCTTTGAATGCGTGGATGACAGTTTCGTAAGTCAGTGGGTTTTTTGTTTCCCAGTGCTTCTACCGACAGGGACACACCCGTTCCCATCCCGAACACGGTCGTTAAGCCTGTCAGGGCCGATGATACTCTTTTTGGGGAAAGTAGGTCAGTGCTGGGTAACAAGCAACTCACAGTAGAATGAAAAAAATAATGAGATACATTGCCGACTTTCACATTCATTCAAAATATTCCCGTGCATGCAGTAAAAATCTTGAACTTGAGTCTATTGCCGCATGGGCGCAGATCAAAGGAATACAAGTCATTGCATGCGGCGATTTCACTCACCCTCGCTGGTTTGGCGATATTGAAAAAAAACTTGTTGAAACCGCGCAAGGCCTGTACTGCCTTTCTTCAGAGTATGCGCGCACTGTCCGCGAAATTCAAAATAAAGCAGGGATTTCATACACAAACTCTCCTGCTCCGCTTTTCATACTCACAACAGAGATAAGCTGTATTTATTCAAAAGCAGGTCGCGTGCGCCGTATTCATATTCTTATTTTTGCTCCGTCCTTGACAGTAGTCCGCGCTATAAACGCAAAACTTTCTCTGCTCGGAAAACTCGCATCTGATGGCCGCCCTATCTTGGGCTTGGACGCAAAAGAGCTTCTTAAAATTGTAATGGATGTTTCTCCAGAGTGTTTTTTGGTTCCTGCCCATATCTGGACTCCTTGGTTTGCGCTCTTTGGGTCAAAATCAGGTTTTGACTCAATTGAAGAATGTTTTGACGAACTCTCCCCTCTTATTTTTGCCGCTGAAACAGGGCTTTCGTCAGATCCTCTCATGAATTGGGGTATTTCAAACCTCAACGCAATCACTTTGATCTCAAATTCAGATGCGCATTCCGCAGAAAAACTCGGGCGTGAGGCAAATGTGTTTGAAGGCGCCGAGATCTCATATCCTGCAATCCGCAATGCGCTTCAAGCAGGCAAGGGCGGTGCTCCAAACTTACGGCTTGATTACACTATTGAGTTTTTTCCTGAAGAAGGCCGGTATCATTACGACGGCCACAGAGAGTGCGGCATCAGCTTGCCGCCCGCGCAGACAAAAAAATATAAAGGCCTGTGCCCGGTATGCTCTCGTCCGCTTACAATAGGAGTGCTTCATCGCGTATCAGACTTGGAGGATCAAAGCGCACATACGCAAAAGCAGAAAAAAATTCCATATAAAAATCTTGTTCCATTGCAGGAAATTATTGCGCAAGGGTTTCAGCAGGGAGTAAACACAAAGCGCGTGAAAGAATGTTATGCAAAAGTTATCAACAGGTTTGGTTCAGAATTTGAAATTTTGCTTGATACGCCGATTGAAGAATTCAGCGCGAATTAGCTCATTGCATGCGTGCGATGCGCACTGGCGATCTTGAAATAATTCCAGGATATGATGGCGTGTATGGAGTGATCAATGCAAGTAAAATAAAATCGCTAAAACAGCAAAAACTATTATAAAAAAGAAAATAGCATTGAAAATATAACAGAAAAACAAATAATTCCGCCTACATTCGTCTGCGGAATTATTTGTTTTTCTGTTGCGAAGAACTACTTCTTCTTTTTCTTCGCTGCTTTTTTCTTTTTTGCCGCCATTGCGCTCACCCCCTTTCTCTATCCGCATGACTTGCGGAAATTGGTATCATAAAAAATACCTAAATAGTATTATAGCACAAAAAAAAGATTTTGTGTTGCGAATGTCAATGTATGTCAACTTTTTTTCGGCTGCCATTCAATTTTTCCATGCTCAAATGTTTTTCCGAGAAGCACAAGCGGTTTTTTTGTTGTTTGCAAAAGCGCCTCAAAAATCGCTTTGATATTTTTTTCAGATTCTTCGTTTTCCAGCGCCTGCATAAAGATGCCGCGTGATCCTATTTGGAAAGTGTAGAAGTTTTTCAATTCAGGAATTTTATCATTCAAGAATAATACAGGATTTTTTTGTATTGCAGAGATAATATTAGAGAAAACATTAGAATTGAGATCTTTTAATGAATGAACTTGTTCCAGAATTTTATGCATGGCAGGCGCATCTATTACGCCGACTTTTGTATCCATACTTGCTTCTAATGGTTTTGGCGCAGGTGTTCCTCCTTTTTTTAGTGTAGTTGTTTGGTCGGCGGCGGGTGGTTTTGCTTCTGGCGCCGTAGCGGCTGTATCTGCCTGTGCTACTGGCTTTTGTTCCGTTGGTGGCGTTTTATCCATTTCTTCAGAACTAAGTTCATCATCAACCCCCACTTTAAGCGTTTCATGTTCTTGACTTATGATAGCGCCGTCTGCTGAATGCCAAAGATACTCGCCAGAGTGTGCAATTTTTTTCGCCGCATTTACAATTTCTTGGTTAATGCTGTCATTTGCATTTATTGCGTCCACGCCG
This sequence comes from uncultured Gammaproteobacteria bacterium, assembly GCA_964556905.1. Classification (GTDB taxonomy): domain Bacteria; phylum Patescibacteriota; class Patescibacteriia; order JACQRZ01; family JACQRZ01; genus JACQSA01. The sequence continues at coordinate 5,896 of CAZKXN010000052.1, read as the reverse complement.
TATTTTTCCAAGAAATGCGCAAAATCCGTATTTATTTTTGTGGCGTCAGATACATTGTGTTCATGTTCAGCTTGGTTAAAGGCGTCAAACAGTGTTTTAGCCCCCTCTGGTTCGCCGATTTCAATTTCATGGATGGCACTTGTTGCAAGCACATTATGTTTTGGATCCTCAACAAACAATAATAATTTTTTTGCCGCTTCCCCCATTGGCGTGCCATGCCATGATGAAAGATTTCGGAGTTGCTCAAATTCTGCAAGCGATAGTCCTTTATTGCCAGCTCCTGCTAGTCGGTTTGCAAGATCAGCGAGCGTTGTATGGTCTTTGAGCACGGCGTTTGCGATTTTAGTGTAATCGGATTTTGTATCTATAAACGCCGCATCAAGCGTTTTGAATTCTTTATTTGCAAAACGTTCCTGTGCTATATCGGTAAGTGCCGCAGTCGTTGCCTCTGAATTTTTGGCCGCAGAAGATATAAGATCGTGAATTTGCCTCATTTGCGCATCAGGCATCAACGCGCGAAATGCTGTTTCTGCGGCCGCTTCAAGCGCGACTTCTCCTCCTATGCCAGCACCACCAGCGCCAGCCGCTTCTCCTCCAGCCGCGCTCGCAGCTTTTCGCGCCGCTTCTTCGGTTTCGGCGATCGCTTGCTTAAGAGCTTCTCTACCAGCCGTCTTCGCATCTTCTTGCGTCGCTTGTTCAATATTTTGCAGACCCTGTTCTGTGAGCGGCGTATGAGCTTGGTGCAATTTTTGTATTCCCTTCGCATGCGACCTATTTGCCGTTTCTTGAGCCGCCTCCCTGATTTTTGCCGCTGTCTCTTGTGCTTGATTAGCAGGTACACCCAATTTTTGCATTGTATTTTCTGCGTCTGAACCTAAAGATTGAATGGAGTTAGCTCTTTCTAGCGCCAATCTACGCGCTTCTTTGGCAAGTTTTTGCATTGTCCCAGCAAGTTCTTTATTTGTCGCGAGTTCGTTTGCTATTTGCGGCGCTTCCATTGCCAATGAAACGGCATTAAATATAAGGCCGGTACCAAGCGCCGCGCCAAGCGCTGTTGCAGTGAATGCGGATATGAAATCATACGCGCGGCGGGTAAGACGTTCTTTGCCGCGCGCTTTTTCAAGCGCTTCGTCAGCAGCTATTATTTTTTGATCAAGAGTAGATCTAAGCCGTTCGTTAATCCTCTTGCCCCACTCCTCAAGGAGAATGACATATCTGCTGTCTTGCGAAATATTAAGACCTCTGCTGGCCGCTTCAAGTTCCAACGCGGCGAGACGTCCGCCAATCTCTTTGGTTTTCATGTCTTTTAATTTTTCTGTTTCTACCTCGCGAAGAGCTCCGCCCCTTTCCCGAAGGAATTGTATTCCCGTTTGAAGCAATCCAAAAAGACCAACGCTTGATCCTGTTGACGCAAATCCCTTTCGTCCTATATCCAGCCATGTTTTTATGTCACCGCCTCCTAAAAACGCGCCGCCAACGACAAAAGATGCGGAAATGCCAAGCCGCCACCATCCCAATTTTTTGAATCCTTCATGCGCTTTTGTTAGAAAACGTTGTTGCTGTTCATTGTATTCTGCCACGCGCGTAGCTTCTATGTTTTGCAATTTTTCATTAAGAGCTTGGCTAAGATAGCTTGCTTTATATTCAGTAAGTTTATTTTCATAATCCGTTTTCGCGGTTTCCATTTTGCTTTGCGCGCCCCCCATTTCACTACCTTGAAGCATTTTTTTGAAAAAGCCGACCACTCCTTGGAAGCTTTCATAATGAGCTTTTGCCTTTAGGTATGTTGATCGGAGTAGTTCAAGTTCTTTTTGCTTTTGCTTTTTTTCTGCGTCTTGTGTTGACCCTACCTTTCCTGGCGGCGGACCTTCTCCTTTTCCTGCTGTGGCAAGTTCGGTTTTTACGGCTTTACCGCCGACCGGTTCTGCGGTTCCTATGCCTGGCGCTTTGGCGGAGGGCGGCTCAACCCACATTCTTTTAACAGCTGGGCCTGTTTCATCTCCGGCGGCCGCGGTTTTGCCAGCCGCTGGTTCGCCAACTCTGGCAGCAGTTTTGAAATTGTTAAGAATTTCTGTAAGCGTAGCTGCGCTCTTTTCCAATAGTTCAGCAGCCTGCAAGAGCCCGCCAATTGTGTTAGCCGCACTAAAATTTTTGTATGCATCTCGGTTTTTGCAAGCAGTAGTTAAAATATTTTCAAGATTTTCTAAGATTTCGTTTGTATCTTCTGATATTGGACGATCTTTAATCGCAGACATTATGCTATTAAATGTATTTTCAATGCCCGTTATTGTTTCAGATGCAGTTTTAATACGATCTAAAAATTTTGTTTTTCCCTTTTCCACACCTTCTGTTGATCCCTCTAGCGGCTGTGGCGGGAATGTCGGTACAGTAGTTGGACGTATTGGCGTACCTTCTATTTTTGCGGCCGGAGCAACAGGGCTTACGCCTTGTGCCAACCTCAAATTAGCAAGCTCCTGCTCGCTGGCACTCAACATTTTTTTAAAATCATCAAGACTTTCAGTGTACTTTGCAATAGAGCCACTCACAGCGGTTTTATTGTCAGATGTCAAATTAGGATCAGTCAGAGATTGTGTAAAGTTGTTGATCTCTGCTTCGAGCTGGCTTATATTTAACTTAAGTCTTCCTATGTTTTCTTTCAGACGTGTTTCAGTATGTGGCGCAACAGGACCGCGCTCTGTTGGCGCGGCATAACCGGTCCTAGGCGCAACAGGCGGTACAGGTTCGCCCGCAGTTAGCGGCGTGCTGTCGGCGAGGTCTTTCGTCAAACCATCTGCCTCTCCTTCCAGTTTAGCGAGCCTCTTATCACACTGCTTATATTCTTCTCTTAAAGTTTTTAAAGTTTGTCCAAGTTGAGTTTTTGTTTTTCCGCTTGGCTCTGCGTTAAACTTATTATTAGTGCCTATTATATCGCGTTGTTTCAGTTCCATCGTAAGTTGCAGGAGATTAATTTCCTTCCTTTTTATTGCCAGTTGTGCTTCAAGTTTATTTCTTTCTCGTTCGTCTAACTGCGGTGTTGTAACGCTTTCTCGTAGCGCAACAGGAGCTGTCTGTATGGGTTCTCCGGCGGCAATAGCGGCGGAAGGTTGTTTTTGTTCGCGCGGCGGCAGAGCAACTTTGATACCAACTTCAACTTCCTTTAACGCAATGAGCACATTTTGGAGGTCTTTCGAACGGGGAGTCAGTTCAGAGGCTTCTGCTTGTTCGTCAACAGTTGATTCTGAAGGGGTTTTAGAAAGAAGAGGGTCTAATTTTTTATTCACAGAATCAAGTTCAGTTTGTATTGCACTTCTTCGGGCAGTGATTTCTTGATCAATGTACTTTAAATTATCATAAACTTCTCTTCGCTTTTCAAGCAAGGAATTTAGGTTTGTTTTAATTCCAGCCAACTTTGTGTTTATCGCCAATATTCTGACTGTTGCTTCTTTTTCTGTTGGAGAAATTCCGCCTCTTTCGTTAATTAAGCGGTCTCTTTCTTGAATAAGCAAAGCATCTTGGTTTTTATTGGATTTTATCCATGAAGTGATTTCTTGCACCCCTTTTAACAGGCTCTCCAAAGACATTTCTTTCAACGGCTCAACCTTTGCTTCTTTGCCCGCACCTGCCTCAACCGTACGGGAAACTACAGGTGGCTTTGCCGCCGCAGTAAGAGGACTTTTAGTGGCAACGGCGGTACCTTTATCTTTCTCTGCGCCTAGATCCACTACTTGCCGTGGTGGGATACTTGGCAGTATGGCGGCGGCGGTCTCTGGCGTGGGCGCCTCACTTCGTGTTGGTGGAGCTGTAGGGAAAGCTATTTTTTTGGCAATGGCTGATAATTTTTCCGTTATTTCCTCGTCCCATATTCTGTGTTTCGCAGCTTTCAGAAATTCCTCGTCAGTAATTTCATCAAGCCGTTTTCCAATTTCTTTTGCGAGACGTGTAAGAGGATAATTTTTACCCGCAAAGGCGTATCTTTGGCCGTTTTTCAGCACAACATTTCCACGCGATACAAAAAACTCCCCTGTTTTTTTGTTAATTGTATAACGTTTTTCCTGCTTAAATTCAAAAGTTACATCTTTAAATGCAACTCCCTCACTATCTTGCGCAACAGGTTCAGACACTTGTTCTTCGGCAGAAGCCATTGGAGCGGCGGCCTTTTCAGCGGTTTTGCCTTTACCAGGAGCTCCAACTGCTTTTGCGGTTGGTTCTGCCGGACCGCTTTGTTTGAGAGAGTTAATAATCTCATTCATGGACTTTTGAATAATTTTGTTCCTTAACTCCTGCACGGCTTTTAATCTGATACTTGTTTCCGAGCTGCCTTTTTCTGGCGCAATTGCTTGTTCAAATTGTTTTCCTCGGAGTATAGCGACTAGAGCAGAGGCGCCCT
>CAZKXN010000052.1:0-1499 GCA_964556905.1 uncultured Gammaproteobacteria bacterium | reverse complement strand
CCTGCGCAGCAGTATCGCGCACAAGTGTAACCGGGGTTATATGAAGATCATATCTTAATTCATTTAACTTGTTTTGGAGATTGCGCCTGTTTTGTTTATTTTTTAGGAAATCTTGTCCAACTTGTTCAACACACCGCCTCCATACTTCAGAAGCATTTGCCCCCCTTCCTTTTCCGCCTTCCCAGTTTTCAACTATTTCTATTTTTCCGTCAGAGGATATACTTATTTCAAATCCAAGGAATGTTCCCCCTTCTTGTCCATTTTCCAGCATACAAATATCTTCCCAATCTTCCCGAGTTTCGCCAACCGCTGCTGTTTCTGGCATTGTTTCAGCCACTTGCGCCGCTTTCCCCTTTGCCGTTTTTTTTGCCGGTTCTGGCGTTTCAACAGCTTTTCGAATTTTACCCCATGGTGTTAAATTTTCTGGCGCGCTTGCGCCTTCTTGTGCCGCAGAAGCGTTTGCCGGTTCTGGCTCTCCTTCTCCGCTTGTCGTTGTTTCGGGTGGCGGCGCTTCGCCACCTTTTTCGGTTTGCCGCGTTTTTGCCGGTGGCATTGTTTGGATTTCTTGCATGCCTTCTGCCGCCATAGCAGAACGGAGTGATTCTGTAAGCGCTTTTATAGCGGCGTTTGCCGCAGGAGAACCTCTGCCCCATTTTTTGTTGTAACTCGCAATATATGTTCCAATATTCCTTTTTATTGTAAAATCTACCACCTCTCCTCTTTCTTGAGCCGCCTTTGCTTTCTCATAAGCAGGACGGATTGCGTTAAGGGCTCCCGGAGCATCTTTTTTACCCATACTTTCCGCTTCTGCGATAAGAAGTTTTTCTGTCTCTGTTTCGCTTTCCGGCTCTGGAACAGGAGCAACATTACTGCCTTGCGCCGCGGCGAGGTCTTGTTGAGCCGCTTGCTGTGCAGGTTCTGTTTGTCTTGGATCTTGTCCTGGCTGGCCGTCCTCTCTTTTTCTTTTTGCCATATATTTATAAATATAAAGGATATTTACGCGGCAATTTTTTGCGCGTCTTCAACAAGCTCTTGCTTAACCCTGATTATTTCTTGTTCAAAAATGTTTTGAAGATTTGGAAGCGATATGAGAAATGCGGATTTTTCTTCATCTGTGCCTGAAGAAAATACACTGTTTGCCTTGTCAAGCTGATCTCCCTGAAGCGTTTCAAGGATTCGCACTGTGATTCGTTTTTCTACAAGCTCAATCATTTTTTCAACAAGCGCCATCTGGCGATCCGCAGGCAATGACCCAAGGCCAAGGACACTAATGATATTTTGAGTAAGAAGCGTTCTGTCTAGCATACGCGTGATATTAAGATACTTAAATTAAATATAATGCTTTTAGTCATTTTTTTCGTTTTTGGTGGACCGGAGCGGACTCGAACCGCTTACCTCTACATTGCAAATGTAGCGTTCTACCAGGTGAACTACCGGCCCTTACAGGAGAGTTAAACGCGGCGGTAGAGGATTTTCAAACCTCTGCTGTTACAATATTT
>CAZKXN010000051.1:7277-8726 GCA_964556905.1 uncultured Gammaproteobacteria bacterium | reverse complement strand
ATTCGCGAAGGAAGTATCGGGTTTTCTTCTGACGATAAAGGCCGTACTCTTATTGACGAGCAGGAAATGTCGGATAAAATCCATGATCAGTTGAAAAAACATTTCAAGCCGGAATTTCTAAACCGCATCAGTGAAATCATAATCTTTCATCCATTGTCGGAAACAGACATTCGTGCAATCATTGACATACAGCTCAATGAAGTGCGCAATAAGCTCAAAGAAAGCGACATTGCGGCGGAATTCACTCCTGCGCTAGTCAAATTGCTTTCCCTGCGCGGATTTGATCCTTTATACGGCGCCCGCCCGCTTCGCCGCACAGTGCAGAGACTCATCCTCAACCCGCTTGCCATGAAACTTATTGACGGCTCTATAAAGGAAGGAAAGGCAGTCACTATTGATGCTCTTAACAATGATGTTGTGATACAGGAGCAGAAACAAGAGGCGCACGCTACAACATAATTTTTTGTTCGCTATGAAAGATGGAGTCCGTATCATTGGAGGGATTTTTATTTGTTTTGCGGTTGCGCTTTCACCATTTCCTGCTAACGCGCTTGCGTTCAATCCGCATACCATACTTTCTGACGAAGACTTTTTTAATACAAAAACCCTTGACGCTGACGGAGTCCAGCGATTCTTGGAACGAAGGGGGTCGGCTTTGGCAACGTATCGCGCGCGCGATGTTGACGGCGTGCAAAAACGCGCGGCTGATATTATCTGGAGAGCCGCAAACACGCACGGAATCAATCCGCAGGTGCTTCTTGTTCTCCTGCAAAAAGAGCAAAGTCTTATAGAAAATCCCCGCCCGTCGCAATACAGCTATGATTGGGCGACAGGATTTGCGCGCTGTGATTCATGTGAGGTTGATAATCCTTATGTTGCCGCAAATAAAGGATTCGTTACACAAGTGGAAAAAGCTGCGTGGCGAAAAAAATACTACACTCTTAATCCGGATAAATTTCAATTCAAGCCGTTGATGCTCAAAATCGTAGACGGCATTCCTGTAACGCCTACAAATTGGGCGACAGCGGCTCTCTACAACTACACACCGCACATCCGCGGAAATTATAGTTTTTGGAAACTATGGAATAGATATTTCGCAAAAATGTTTCCTGACGGAATGATTGTAAAAAGCGCGGAAAATCCAAAAGTTTGGCTCATTCAAAATGGGAAACGCCGGCTCTTCACATCGCTGTCTGTGTTTCTTTCAAGATTTAATGAAAAAAACATTGCTATTGTGCCGAACAATGACCTTGAAACCTATGATATAGACGCGCCGCTGAAATTCCCGCAATATTCTTTGCTTCAATCGCCAAAAGGGGCTGTATTTTTATTCATGGATGATAAAAAATACGGAATTAAGTCAAAAGAAGTGTTTCGCAAGATCGGTTTTCGCAAAGAAGAAATTATCAGCGTAAGCGAGGAAGATATTTCATATATCCCGACTTCGGG
>CAZKXN010000051.1:7015-7244 GCA_964556905.1 uncultured Gammaproteobacteria bacterium | reverse complement strand
TCAAGATACTGCAACAGGCGCAGTATACTACGTTCAAAACGGAGCAAAGCATGCGGTTGTAGAGCGTTCGCTTCTTTCTGCAAACTTTCCTCACTCAAAAATTATTCCCGCAAAAAAAGGCGAGCTTTCAACTATGCCAGACAGCGAACCGATACGATTTAATGACGGAGCCCTCCTTTCCACTCCTGCCTCGCCGACCATATATATAATTTCAAACGGACAAAAGCGC
>CAZKXN010000051.1:0-7005 GCA_964556905.1 uncultured Gammaproteobacteria bacterium | reverse complement strand
CCGTTTGTTTCTCCTGACACGTTTGTGGCGCTAGGATTTTCCTGGTCGCAAATCATACAGACGAATGGGAAAGCGCTTGATCTGCATGAACAAGGAAACCCGATAGATCTTGGAAAAATTGTTGACGACTACACTCCCCCTCCTATTGCTCCTATCGGTTCTACGGCACGCGCAAAAGCGGTTCTTAAAACGAGTTCTCTGGCAAGATAAACACCACCATGCCAATTGTATAGCGCAATTGTTCCGCATTCTCCTGTTTTTTTGCCGACGATCGGCGAAACTGCGCGCTTGGAAAGCGCCGCTACGGTGCAATCTCTTACGCATGTGCGAAGCGCTGTGGAAGCGGTTAGGCCGGATACTATACTCATAATAGCTCCTCATGACGAGAGTACGCAACGCGAAGAGAACTATACATTTCATGTGCCGACTGTTTATCGCGCGGACTTTGCGGAATTCGGGGATATAGTGACTAAAACAGAGTACAGCGCGGACACTGTTCTCGCGGCGCACATAAAAGATAAGCTTGCTCAAGAGAATATCGGAGTTATGTATGCAAGCGATGAAAAACTTGACTACAGCGCGGGTGTTCCCCTGGAAAACATTGCAAAAGGATTACAGGCAAAAGTGCTCGTTATCCATCCGCCTGCAAAAACTTTGGAAACGCTATTTTCTGACGGATCGCAAATTCAAAAAATTTTGCAGGAATCTTCTAAACGTATTGTATGCATAACGTCAGCGGATTTATCGCATTGTCTTACTAAAAAAGCGCCGCTTCCATTCAATCAAGCGGGTGTTTCGCTTGATGAAAATATAATCGCGTGTATCAAGTCAAAACGGCCAAAACAACTATTGGCAACGCCGAGCGACCTCATAGACGAGGTAGGAGCATGCGGTGTGCCGTCAATAGCGCTCTTCCTTGGAATTCTAAAAAACGTAAAATATTCAGTCACGCTATTATCGTATGAAAGCGCGCTTGGTATTGGACATCTGGTCGCTGAATACACTGTGTCGTAGTGATAAAATATGAAAAGCGCTTATGTAATACCATTCACGCGGCTCCCGCGAGCATTGCGCGGATTTGATTACCGCATACCAGAATCCATCAAGAGCTTGATAGTCCCGGGGAGCGTGGTTGAAATTCCTTTACGAAATAAAAAAATATGGGGGTACGTTGAAAAAATTCATGTTTCTTCATTTGACAACCTCAAACCAATTTACAAAACTGGAAATCCTCCGAGTTATGTTTCCCAAAAAAACCGAAAACTCATTCAATGGTTTTCTGAATACTATTTTGTATCACAAGGCACCGCGGCCTTGCAATGGGCGCCATTTTTTCTAAAAACTCACATCCCTCTGTGTTATTGTGAGAGTGAGCGGCCAAAAGAAGACAGCCAAAATGGATCTCATGCGGCGGCGCAGTACACACTCAAAAATGATAGTATTGAACATATTGAACAGGAAATCACAGACGCCGCATCGCGAGATGGGCAAGTATTGATTCTTGCGCCAACAATCGCTGAAACCGAACAGCTCAAAAAAAAACTTGAAAAAAAGTATGCCCAGTCGCTTGCCATTATCCATAGCGCGCTTGGGGCGAAAGAGTTTCGCGATAATACTGCAAAAGCCGCTCAAGGGCTAGCGTCTATTATTGTGGGAACGCGAATTGCGATTTTTACGCCGATAAAAAATGTCTCAACAATCTTTATTACACAATCCGATAGGGACGAATACAAGCAATACGATGCGAATCCGCGATATGATGCCCGCTGTACAGCCCTGCAACGCGGAACGGTTGAAGGCGCGCAAATTATATTTTCCAGCTCTGCTTTGCGATTTGAAGAAATTTCTGCGGCAAATGAGAACGGTAAAGGCATCGCCTGCAAGATCATTGATCTGCATGAGGATTTTAGGAATAAAAATTTTTCATTTATCAGCGCGGAGCTTCAAGAAAAAATAGAAAAAACCATTGGAAATAAAAAAACTGCCGCTCTTATTCTAAACCGAACCGGCTACAGCCGCATGGTATCGTGCGCAACCTGCCAATATGTTTTTTCGTGCGAACAATGCAATAGCATTCCGCGGTATTCATCTCTGCATGCTTCGCTGATGTGCTCTCAATGCAAAATTGCAAGCGATATGCCTGCGCGCTGTCCCGCATGCAAAGGATATGAATATGTGTTTCCGGGACTTGGGATAGAAAAAATTATTTCTTATATAAAAAAAATCTTTGGCGAACATGCAATGTCTTCAATTGCGGTAGATACCGCTTTTGCATTTCAGCAAAAAGAGATTCCGAATCTTGGATTGCTTGGATGCATTGCCGCTGATCCTGTCCTTTCACTTTCAAATTTTCGATCGTCAGAACAGCAATGGCAATCGTACGCGCGCTGCATACGCCTCGCCTTGGCCCGGCATGCTGAAGTTCTTATCCAAGCCATTACGCCGGGCAGTGTATTCATTAAGTCGCTCGCGCAGGGCGATTACCAGTCCTTTGCAAAAAATGAACTCGCCATGCGGAAGAATGGAAACTGGCCACCGTACACGCGATTGATAAAAATACTGCCAACCAGTTCGCATAAAAACAATAGCGCCGCTTTGGACGCAACGTTTTCCAGCATTGAACGCCTCAAAAAAAATCCTACTATGCCGAACTATACAGTGGTACCGCTTTCAAAGCAGAAAAGAAATAAGCAATGGACAGAGGCGCTTATCAAGCTCCACATTCCGTTTGAATATGCCAGTCCACTTCCTCCCCCGCTCCGTGAATACTTAAAAAACCTTCCTGAATGGCTTGTCGTTGACATTGATCCAGTTGAACTTTAGACTGTATTATACAATTCAGCCGTTAATCCATTACTTCATATTTAAAAAATGATTCTCCCTCTTTCCGCGTTTCATAACCCTGTCTTGAGAAAAGCGGCCAACCCTATCATCATTTTTGATGATCCAAAGCTTCAAGCGCTGATCTCCGATATGATCGCTACGATGTATAAATGCGAAGGAATAGGTCTTGCAGCTCCACAGGTCAATTATTCACTGCAGCTTGCCGTCATTGTGCCTGATCCGAATCGCTTTCAGGATTACAAAGATAAAAAACAAGAAGCTATCGTTATTATTAACCCGCAAATCAAAAAACATTCTTTCCGCAAAGAATTACAGGAGGAAGGATGCCTGTCTGTTCCTGGATACTTTGGCCCTGTAAAACGATGGTGCAATGTCGTTGTCTCCTATCAGGACCGCAACGGTGAAAAAAGGATTATGAAAAGTTCTGGCTTGCTTTCAAAAGTATTTCAGCACGAAATAGACCATCTTAACGGCGCACTTTTTATTGACAAAGCAGAGAAAATCTATAAGGCCACTTCCTTATAGGATGTTTTCTCGTAACGCGTTTTTTGTTCCATAAATAATATATATTGTTTTTGCGTTGTACTGCTTTATTTTTGCATTACTAATCAATTGCCGCAAATCCTCTGGAATGTTTTTAGTGTAATCCCAGTTTGCAAGATGCTTATATGCGTAGGCGATAAACGGATTGAAAATACTCCAAAATCCGAAGGGAAGCTGCGCGTCCAATATTGATATATTTTTGTTGTTTTTGAGAGCATCCACGGCTTTCTTGGGAGCTTCTTTGTGTTTGGAAATCGCGCTTATGCCAAGTGTTGAAAGAACGCCATCAACTTCAGTGTCAAGCGACAAATGCGCGGCGTCTCCATGAACAAAGGAAATGTTGTTCCATCCATACTTTTCCGCTCTATGTTTTGCGGCTGTAAGCATTTCATTTGAATAATCAAACGCAATGATTTTTCCGCCATCCCCGACAGCATGCTCCAAAAATTGATGGTTCAATCCTGTGCCGCAAGCAAGGTCCAAAACAGTGTCGCCTTGTTTAAGTTCCAACTTTTCAATTGCCAGTTTGCGCAGTTTATTTTCTTGGCCTAAAAAAGTGATAATGCAAGCAAGCTTGTACCAAAAGGAATGCCGCCCCCACAGGCGGTAATTTTTTTTAGCATGCTCAAGTGAATATTCCATGGCGCGTTTTTGTGTAATTCAACATAATTAATTCTGTTCATCGCGTAAAGCAGATTTCTTACTCGGCTTATATCGCGGATCCCAAGCCTAAAACGCCGAGCGTCAAACAATCCCATGATAAAATTCAATCGGCGTAAAAGAAACTTTTTTAATGAATCTCCATGGGCTTACGCCCATGGTATCATATCCAGTCAAGCAGAGCTTGTCCAGAATCTTCCGCTCCTTGATTACGAACGTACCTCGCTATCACCTCGTCGTTAATTCCCGTTGTGGAGACGAAATAGCCATCCGACCAAATACCGTCGGCTCCCCGGTAGACGTTTTTCAAGTATTTTCCGTACAGAAAATGTTTTCCAAAAATGAACAAAATTGATTTTTTTCTTTGTTTTTCCGGAATCTGGGGTGAATGCCCAAAAGCCAAGACTCCTTATTCTTCATGTCCGAAGTATTTAGACATAAACTCAGTATCTTCAACTTTGCCAGTCTCTTCTATCCACTGACCCCATGCACCACATTCCTCAAACTCATCTAATTGTGTAAATCCTTTCATGCTTTTCCATGCCGCGTACTCATCAGATTTTTTGAATTTTTTCCAAGCATCGTAACGTTCTCTTTCCAATTCTTCTTGCATGTCAAGTTCAGTGTCGTATGGACTATGGTGCGCCATTGCACGTGCAGTGGCGATGTTTACAAGCCCCGTTTCGCAGTATGAAAAATACGCCAGATTTTTTAGATATAGGAGTATGTCTTTTTTGGTCTGCTCGTTTTTTCGTAATTCCCTCCACATTTTGCGCAGAGCAAATAAACTTGCTTCTCTTTCTTTGCGTAATTGTTCCGCTGCGACATCTTCGTTCCAATCACCGCCTTCTGTGAATCCTGTTCTGCCTAATTTTTTCAGACGCTCATCATCTTTAACATGTCCCGCTTCATGTAGAATTGTTGCAATACTACCAAGTGATGAAATATCACTGGTGACATAGATCACTCTATTTTCATAGTCAACAGCTCCGTTATATATCTTGCTGGTTGGGCAGAACAGGATTTTGTATCCCTCCGGAAGAATGTTAAAAATATCAAGATTGATTTCACCAATTTTATATGTCAATTGATCTACGGCATGCCAATTACGCTCATCTGAAACATTTGAGGAATCGATATCTTCGTCTTCCACCACGCCTCTACCGTGGCTCACAATATAACGAACAAGACGTTCTTTGTCTTGTTTAGTCAACTGCGTTTTAGTAAACCTCATGTGATTGTCGCCTTGTGCAACATCTTGTGTTTCAGCCGCATGATCAATATTAAAAAGTGGTTTGAAAACTCGCTGAGCAAGCTCCTGGAACCGACCTTCATCGTATGCTTTTTTTGTTTCTTCGCCAACGGTGCGAGCTTCTTCTAAAATTTTGTGTGTGTCATCTGGTTTTTCCGGCATATTTTAAAAAAAATGTTTTCGGAGCGAAGCTATGTCGATTAACGTTCGCGGATACCTGAAGTTTTGCTTTATTTTTTGACGGTATTATTTTGAATAAAATCCGTAAGTAGCTGGAGCATGCCTTCACGGTTGTCACTCCGAGATGTCGCGACAGTAAGCGCGATATCATAGAGTTCCCTCCAGCTTGTTTTGAGCCATGTATCATTGAGGGAAAGAAAGACCATAAGCGAAACACAAGCAATGCGTTTGTTACCATTGAGAAAGGGATGTTGCTTGATTAACTCGTAAAACAAAACTGCCGCTTGTCGCGACATCGAAGAATGAACAAATTTCCCGCCAATTTGCGTTTGAGGAGAAGCCAGCACGGCTTCTAACTTTTCGGAGTATCGTGTGTCAAAAGAAGGAATGGGCTCATCGTGAGTGAGATGAGCCTTGGCATAAACATAACAAATATCTCGAATATCTTCGAGAGTGAGAAAATGGGACATACTTATTCAGCGCCGAGTCGTTTGAGTGCTTCGCCATACTCTGCGATGGTGCGCTGTACCGCTTGTTCGATAATCTGTTTTCGCTGTGCCGGCTTCTCCGGATCGAGTTTGCGAGGTTTGCGTCGAAATTTTTCAAATAGTTTTCTCATATAATTTAGTATAGCGCGAGTCAAAAAATAAAGCAAAATTTGGGTGCGCGCCGAGCCGAAGCGCGCACCAGATATACGCTGTTATATGATGTAAATTTTATTCGTCGTTAACTTGTTGATTTGCGTCATAGGATTAGCTCATCGCCGCCTCCAATGAGCTGAACTTCTCCGTCTTTCATAAGAACTGCCTGTTCATCATTCAGCACGCGCAGTGGAAGCCGTAAATCCTTTGATTCCTCCTTTAATGTTTCCAACATGTCGGGCGTGTAATGAGCCTTAATTAAAAAAGGTACGAGATTTATCGCAGTCCAATCCGTGACACCAAACCTATCAAAGCGATCAGACCACGTTGCCATGATAATTGAGGGGCAAGCGATATATGCTCCAGCACTTACGCCCCAGTAGACAAGTCCATTCTCAATCGCTTCTTTAACAATCTTTTCAAAACCGGCATCACGGACGGCTTTAAGCAGATAAAATGTGTTTCCACCCTCAACATACAAAATATCACTAGTGCTAAGTGCCTTTTTTAATTCTTCCTCGGATTTACCGACGATATCAAATTCAGTAAAGGAGAAGTTCAGCTCATCCATTTTTTTCCGAGTTCGTTCGACATAACTTGTGCCATTCACTTTCTTTGAGGCCGTCGTCACATACAAAATTTTCGCCTCGCTTAAAGATTTAGGCAAAAAATGGTTTATATTATTGGCGGCGATGAGATTTCCGCTTGATGCAAGGATAAGTGTTTTCATGCTGATAGAATAAAATTTATTTCACATAACGTCCGCGGATAATGCGATGTGTCTGGTCAAAACCGAAGGTTTTGGGCGGACATTTCGCATATCCGCTGTTATCCGAAGTCGCGAAGCGATGGCGTTGAACAGCGGAGGTATCCGCGGACGTTAAT
>CAZKXN010000050.1:6249-8990 GCA_964556905.1 uncultured Gammaproteobacteria bacterium | reverse complement strand
TTTCACATGACTTGACCGAAGCGGTTTCGCTTACATAATTAAATGATTTGACAGGTGCCTAATGAATTGCCAGCGCTTCTTTAATTTTATCCGCTACAATTTCAACTTTCTCTATCCTGCGCTGATGAGATCTCACAACAACGTCTTCAAGAGTATCAAATTTATCTTCTAACACATCAAATCTGTTTTCAAGCTTATCAAATCTGTTTTCAAGCTTATCAAATCTGTTTTCAAGCTTATCAAACCGCATATCAACTTTATCAAACTTTTTATCAACAGCATCAAATCCAATTTTGACCATGCCTGCAAGATCTTCAAGCGAAATTTTCTTTGTTTTACGCTTATTCATAAAAAACTATCGTGAAGAAACTATCTCTGTTGTGTTTTCCGATTCGCACGAGCGCACTGTAACAACATTTGTTGCGGCGCGTGTAAGCGTGTACCCTGTGCGGCCAGCGGTCCATGCAGCCGCTCCATTTGGGCTTGCCGGTATGGCTGGCAAATGTCCGGAAGTTACAAGTCCGGCTAAACTCACACAGCTTGTGTCATTGGTTACTGCAGTGTCGCAGCTTGCATTATTATCATCGCATCCTGTCGCTACTGACCCATCATTGACCATATATACCTGCCCTGCGACAAGGCCTGAAATCGCCGCGAGATAAGCGCCGTTATTGTCTACTTGATGGGCTTTAACTGCGCTTAACAAAGCTGAAACATCTGACGCGCGGCGAGCATCGCGTGTATCTTGAAACCTTTGCAATGGATTCAATGCAACAAACGCAACTGCCGCCAAAATAGCAATAATTGCGATTGTTATAAGAAGCTCAATGAGCGTAAATCCTTTTTTCATACAATCATGTTAAAAATTAAATGACTTAGGCACTGTCACGAAATAACATCTTCAAGTTCGCTGGAAATTTATGTTAGATTTGTCAGAATAAAAGCTGAAGAATATAGGCATATTTTGAGGATTTTTTCTGATCAAAGATGACGTAAGGATAAGTATAGCTCCTTTTTATGTATATGGCTATTGGTCAGGGGTGGGGATAACATTTTGCGGCAATGGCGCTTGAGAAGACACAGTCGCAATTATATCTAAAACGAGTGCTCCCACCCCGCGCGTGTCATCATGTTTAACTGCCACATATTCAATTGAGCCAATGTCATAAGGAATGCCATCAGTATTTTGAGAATCAATTTTCGTTTTTACAATTGTCCGCAATGCTTGCCTGTCAAATATGAGATACATAATAGAGGTGATGGGCTTTACGCCGGGCTCCATGAGCTGATTGACAGGATCGCGCCAAAAATCTTCGTTGTCATTTAACTGGCGGCGAAGCGCATTCTGGGCTTCCGCATACATAAAATCAGGAATCGGCTGTGACGAAACTTCAAAGCGATATACGCGTGTCGGAATTGTAAGCGGCACAGCCATACTCAAATTCTGCGAATATGTGTATTGCGGCGTAAGCAATCGGATGCGTTCCTCTTTTTTTCTTTGAGCTTGATCTTGATACCACATAGCGGCCGCTACCGCTCCTATTCCAATAACAATAACCATAGCAAAAGTAAAAATCTGCCATTGCAATTTCTTTTTCTCTTTCCAAATATCTTGAAACTCTTTCGGGCGCTCAAATGCGGCCGTCCCGGACATACGCGCGTTTTTTTTGTCAGGTATGATATTTCCGCTGATCCGTAATTCTTGTTCAGTTGGATTTCTAAAAAAAGGATCCTTGTCAATAAGATTTTTCTGCATAAGCCGCAATGCCAACCCTATTGCCTCAATACCCTGTCCTTTTTGTATTGGCGCTCCATCCAAAACTATCGCCTCGGCAAGCGCGACGGGCAAATTAAGAGCGCGGCTGAAATATTCGCGCATACCATTCATATTGCTTGTGCCCCCGGCAAGCACGACACGCTCCACGACGACGGACTGCTTGTCATGGAATAGCTTTATTCCGGTTTTAATTTCCTGGCATACACGATCAAAAAAAGATGGCAGTATGCTTATAAGATTTGCGGGAAGATTTTCTATGTCAAGTGTAATCTTTAGTTTTTCAGCATCGTCAAATGACAAATTCGCTGTCTTGGCAATGCTTTCTGTAAGATCATCTCCAGCGCCTTCAAATGAATAGATGTAGTGGAGCATGCCGAGCGCATCAAAAATTCCTATGGTATTTGTAACAGCCCCGATGTCCACTAACGCAGTTGCGCCCTTAGTAAGCTCGCCTCGCAAGCCGCGGAACAGGGCTAAAATCTCACCGTCATACAACGGAACAAAAATGCCAATTTTTGCAAAAAATAAATGCCATTCGCGCAATACATCGCGATGGGTTGCCAGAATGCAAATATCGCTTTCTTTCGCGTTTGCATGCGCAACGGAAAAAGAAATGACCATGTCGCTGTGATCCAAAGGAAATGTTTCAACTGCTTCTTTTTCCACTAATTGTTCAATGCTTTGCTTCTCAATATGAGCCGTATGGAATACATGTGCATACACTTGGCTTTCCGGCAATCCATACACGCCAACGCGAGCGGATGCGGATTTTGATTTCATTTTCGCAAGAGCGCGCACGAATATTTCTCTAAGTTTTTCCTCATCACGAATACGGCCGCGAAGGATAACACCTGGAGGTATGCGAGTTTGTATAAAACCCGAAACTTGAATGCGGCGGGATTTTTTTTCAAGCTCAACTATGGAAATAGTATGATCCGCGATATCGATCCCAAGAACCCGTTTA
>CAZKXN010000050.1:2906-6203 GCA_964556905.1 uncultured Gammaproteobacteria bacterium | reverse complement strand
TGCACAGCGATTTGGCGGATTGCGGGATCCGCAGTCCCAGTACTTATGATTTGGCGCGAGCCGCCGCCAAGATCTGTCACTTGTATTGTACAGGATCCGTTTGAAGTCGTTAAGATGATATCGCCTGCACCAATGCCATAAGAAGTGTTAATGCGAATACGTCTAAGGGTTTCTTCGGCGCACCCTTCAGCAAGAGAAAGCGCTTCTCCGCCCTTTGCAACGCTGAATGACAAATCAAGATCGGCAACACTCTGCAAAATGCTGGTAAGTGAAATAATCACCAGAGCCGAACCAAGAATAAGGACAGCAATAAGCACGCTTGCGCCTTTTTTATTCAACGCGCCTGCCCGGCGCAAAATAGCCGCATCTGCGTGCGTGCCATGCCTGCCAAATAGACATTGAGTGCATAAACAGTTTGACTTCATGGGCGTAGAATTACTGTTGTTTGATAATTTCTTGAAAAAAAATAATTAGGATCAGTCTGCGGATTATTATATTCAAGCGTAAGATTGATTCCCACACCGCCGGATGAGCCGGGATATGAAACGCTTGTAAACACCAAATTTGATACGCGAGTCTGCGCGCTTGTAAGCGAGGTAGCGGCTTGCGCGCCTTCGGAAAGCTGAAGTCTTTGCATGGAAAGCGCAATAACGGTTGGGTTTGTGGAACTGCTTGCCGTATTTAGAGAAAGAATGCCGGGATGAACTCCAAATGTTGAAGAACCGCTGTTGACAGCAGTTGCCGAACGTATTCGCTGTTCCATTATTGCCATGGCAATCCGCGCGTTTGATGCAACCTCTTGTCCGGCATGGATCTTTGCGCGTGCGGCTGTTACAGCGCCAAATAACGCGACTGTTGCCAGAACAATTCCGGCAAGGATCCCAATGGCAAGCGTGATTTCTATAAGCGTAAAACCTCGTTGAGTGTTTCTCGTACAATTCGTCATTACAGCATTCAAAATATTTTAATATTATTTGTAATTAACTCTTAAATCACTAAGAATCGGGGTTGTTGTGCCGTCGCTCAATAACTCTGCGCGATATTGCACCCACGCATTGCCGTTTAATACAGGCGGCGCTAAAGTCCCTTCCGGGACAGTGAAATATGTTCCTGTGCCATGCGCTCCCTGCCATAACGACCACGTACCGGGGACTCCACTCTGATCAGGAGCTGTGCGAAGTTGAACTTGCATGGCGCACGGCAAAACGCAATCCGTATTTATATTTGTCCACTCCACTGCCTGCACAGGAGATTCGTTGGAAAGATAAAATGCAGAAGATTGAAGTGTTCCAAGGAGAGGGTATAGTGTTTCGCGATAAAATTGAATAACAGTGCCTGATTGTCCCACAGACCACCCTAATTTTGCATTGAACATACCGCTCGCTTCCAATGTCTGTCCTGTGGGTGATAAAAAAGCAGTCCATGAACCATTAAGCCATCGGCGAATAGAGCCGCCAGATCCTACTGCCCATCCGTCATCAGCATTAACAAACGTCAGATCATTCCACACTTCATCGCCAGTGTCTGTATGAAGCGACCATGAAGCGCCATTGTAGCGCCAGATGCGTCCATTACTGCCAGCGGCCCATACGTCAGAAGCAGAAATCGCGTTTAGCGCCTTAATGTCAGCGCTTGAAGGAATTGACAACTCACTCCATGATGTCCCATTCCATTGCGCGAGCGCGCCATTATCCCCCCCTATCCAACCATTTGCAGAAGATACAAAAACGCTGTCATTCCATGTTTCGCTTCCTGTGTCAGCAAATTCAGACCATGCTGAACCGTTAAAATGAATTATCTTCCCGCTGTTTCCCGCGGCCCAGACATCAGTGGAAGAAACAGCAGAAATAGTTTTCATATTTTGAGATGCGGCAAGATTATAAATAATGGACGCCGCATCAACTCGCGGAGTAGCAGCAGGCACAATGCCTCGGTCCAGAGTAAAACGATACTGCAGATAACGGCGCGGGGACGGTGAGGCAATAGTTGAACCCATGGGATTTGTCAGCCCACTGCTCCATGAGGACCACTGGCCGTCAGGCGACGCGGAATTGCCTGTGCGCGTTGCCATAACAACGTCACTGCCCGATACAAGCGTTTCTATCCAACTAGCAATACTCCATATTGTCTCAATACTTGAACTGTCAAATACTCGTGAAGTGAACGTGCCTGACGCGTCATAAAAAAGACCATACGCGCCAATCTTTCCGCCGCTTCCCCCAATCCACCCTTCATTCAAAGAAGTCATTGCTATTGCTCTCCACGTTTGATCTCCAAGATCAGTATTCAAAGACCATGAAATGCCGTCATAGCGCCATATACGGCCGCTATTTCCTGCTGCCCATATATTTGACGAAGAAAGGGCGGAAATGCTTCGTATATTCGCGCTTGAAGGAATTGACAACTCGCTCCACGATGTCCCATTCCATTGCGCAAGCGCTCCGTCATTTCCAACAGCCCATCCATTATCAGCTGATATCATAACTAGATCGTTCCATGTTTCCCCTCCTGTGTCTGCTTGCAAAGACCAAACAGCGCCGTCATAGCGCCATATACGGCCATTCATCCCTGCGGCCCAAACATCAGATGAAGAAAGCGCTGAAATAGCGCGAATAGAACGAGACGACGGTGGTTGCATCACTGACCAGGAAATACCATTATAGTGGGCGACATATCCGTCATCTTCTTCTTCTGTGTCACTACCCGCGACCCAAACATCATTTTCAGAAATAGAAATAACATCGCGCCATACCTGATCGCCGGTATCAGCATGTTCCGACCATACGGCGCCGTTATAGCGATAAATTTTCCCGCTCTGACCCACTGTCCATCCGTCAGAGCCGGTGCGCATGTGTATTCCCCGCAAATGCGCGCTCCCTACATCGCTGTGAATACTCCACTGCGCGCCATTATATTGCAAAATTTCTCCATTATCCGCCGCGGCCCAGATGTTTGTCGGAGAAAGCGCGGATATCGCGTTTATATCACGCATTGTTGAACTTGCGCTGTCCTGGTGCTCTACCCACTGGATGCGCCTGTCAAGATCAATATGCGCGGATTCGCCAGTACCTTGCAATGCAGTGCTTGCAAAACTTCCCTGATTAAAATCCGTATTCGTAGTGTCGGTAAATATGCCTCCGCCAGACAAGGACCACTGGCCGTCAGAAGAGGAAGAAAGCCGCACACTGCCCGGGGTGCTTGTTGCGGAAATTGAATCTCCTGTATCATAGCGCAACTCGCTAGACCATATTGCCTGTCCTTGTCCGCCAGACCAATCGGTTTGCTCCCAATCGAGCG
>CAZKXN010000050.1:0-2896 GCA_964556905.1 uncultured Gammaproteobacteria bacterium | reverse complement strand
GTTCCAGTTTGTGACATACGCACTGCGGCTTACTGTATTAAAAACTCCTGGCCGCGCTTCCCACGATACAGTAACGGTAAGCAGTTTGCTTTGCACGTCAGTATAGGATCCGGGACACGAGGAAATAGCGTGCGAAGCATTTCTGCACACCGCGCTATACTCAATTACGCGCGTAAAATCGCCAATTGTTTCAGTTGACGATGACGTATAGGCGTACGTATTCCACTCATCCTGATGCAAAGCTCGCGCCGTTTCAATACCGGTCTGCGCATACCCCTGCGCTTGCAGATATTCATTTGATTGATCCAACAAGCCAAAACCGCCGGTTATCATTGTGGTCACAGTTGCAATAATGCCGGTAAACACTGCAAGTGCAAGGATCACTTCAATAAAACTTTGGCCATTTTTCATAACTCAACTTCTTCGGATATTCCCAGTTTATTTATCCCTACTGTCCGAGAGCCGATATTGGAAAGCTCAATAATCACTGTGCCGGTTGCGTTTGGAATGCCGGTAGAGCGCGCGAAAAGGATTTCCGGAGTAGTAGTTGACAACTGAAGCGAAAGAAAAATAGATTCTGGAAAATTCTCAATCAAGTCGGCGTCTTGCACGCGAGCGGCATAAGATGGGCCTTGATAGATTACTATGGAGTCCGCGCCTGCTTGATTGATGTTGGCATACACGCCATGCGAAGCGCCTCCGATACCCTCAAGAGCGCGAGTCTGGGCTGTCCGCAATGCGCCAATAACGCGAGTGGTTTGCTCATTCAATTGAGCTGATACTTGCAGTCTCGTGTACATGGAAATTGAGCCAATAATCGTTACTCCTATTATTGTGATAGCTATCAGAAGTTCAATTAATGTAAAGCCGGCGCTTTTTGGAGCGTGAAAATTCCTTTTTTTATTATGGTTGCGCGAATACACTGCGGTCTTGTTTTATCTCTTAACGCTGCCTGTGATTTCATAAATCGGCGTAATGATAGAAAGCGCGAGAAATCCGACAAAAAGACCAATGCCAATCAAAAGCAATGGCTCCACTGTAGTGGCGAGTGATTTTGTTGAAGTATCCAGCTCTGCCTCATAATAATCAGCGAGAAACAAAAGGGTCTCGTGAAGTTTTCCCGACTCTTCGCCTACCGCAACCATGCGAGTAACCAGTTTTGGAAAAAGCCATCCATACTCATCTAGATTAACCGACAGTTTTGAGCCCTGCGTAGTGAGATGTTCAACTGTTTCAAGGGCTTGCTGATAATAATAATTTCCAGCCGTATTTCCCAGAATTGAAAGCGCCTCATCTATATTGAGTCCGCTTCCAAGCAAGGTGCCAAGTGTGCGGGAAAACCGCGCAAGATTTGACTGTCTGCTAAGAGCCCCTATTAGTGGTATATGTAAAAGTATTCCATGTGTAATTGGGCGCATCCATTTTTGTTTGAGAAGCGCTGTGAGCCCTATGATAAGGGCCATGATGCCTGTAAATATAATCGTTCCATTTGCCTGAATCTGCTTTGACACCCAAATAATAATTTTTGTTGTAATTGGAAGCTCAACATTAAGCCGTTCAAAAAGAGGCGTAATTTGCGGTAAGATGAAAAACGCAAGTCCCAAACCAAGAAAAAAAGCGGCGACAAGCACAACTATGGGATAAATCATTGCGCCGCGCACCTTTGCGGCCAATTCTTTTTCTTTATTCAATTGCACCGCGAGCTGTTCAAAATTTTGAACAAGAGTTCCGGAAGTTTCACCTGCGCGCACCGCATTGACAAATAATCCGGAAAATACGCGAGGATAATCCGCAAGCGTACGCGACAGTTTTTGGCCGACGGTAATTGATTCAAGTATCTGGTCAAGCGTTGAGGATAATGCGCCCTTGCTAGAATCGCGGGCTATCATGAGCGATTCCTGCAGAGTAAGCCCGGCGCGAAGCATAACTGCCAGCTGTTTTGCCAGTATGGCTATTTGCGCGGGGCTTGTGCTCCCCAAAGTAATGTCAAAATTGAGTATGCTTGATTTTTTTTCAGATTTTTCTTGGGTCATACGGATAGCCGCTTATTCTTTAGTGGCGCGCAGAACTTCTTCAATGGTTGTGTGTCCTTTACTGATAACCACGGGCATTGCGTGGCTCCAATCGCACAACTGTCCAAAATTGTTGAATTGCGTATAACGTATCCAAAGTATGCGAAGTCGGCGGTGTTTTTTTCTTGCTTTTTTTCTATCGTTTTTTGTAGATATCGTGCGGACCAGTATCAAGCAGATTGACCACATCTGGAGCGGTGAATTCAAAAAGGACCCGGTAGCCGTCCCGTAACCGAAACGCGAGACACTCTTGAAACTTTCCTTTGAGTTTATGCGTTTTAAGCGATGGGCGCTTCGGGTCCTGCATGAAGAGGGTGATTTGTTTGTTGAAGTCAGTTTGAATGTGATTGGGTAATTTCCGGTAAGCCCGCTTAAAACGCGGCGAGAAATTTATTACCATATTATGCCCGTAAAGCAGCTATTAAACTGCGCGCGGTTTTGTGCGAGGTATAGTTGCCGAGTGCGTAGTCAAGCCGTGCCGATCCAATAATTTCGTCGAGCGTTTTGGCATCGTTAACACGCACGATATCGTCAGTGGCGATTTCCACCACAATTTTTTTCTCGCGCGGATATCGGGAAAGATAGCGCAAAGCCGACAGAGGTAATTTTACCATTGCCTCTTTTGTTTTTTGAATATTATGCCCGTTAGCCATATAATTTTATGTTAGGTAACTTATGTAAAAATAATACCATATTATCCAAAAAAGACAAGCGAAAACGCCGCCGATTTAGATGGGCATTTACCGTTAGGTAAACGCGCACCGCATTAACAAATAATCCGGAAAATACGCGAGGATAATCCGCAAGCGTACGCGACAGTTTTT
>CAZKXN010000049.1:6250-9013 GCA_964556905.1 uncultured Gammaproteobacteria bacterium | reverse complement strand
TGGTACGTCCAGCATCTGCGTTCCGCGGAAAGTTTGATTGAAGCGTATCGGCATACCTATTCAATAGATACAAAAATTGTGCGACTCCATCACACCTATGGCCCCCATATATACTTTGACGACGGAAGGTTTATTTCTTCTATCATTCACGCCTGCCTTCAAAATCAGGAGATTGTTATTGATAAAAAATTTCAAAAGGCATCGTGCCTTTTTGTATCCGACGCAATTGACGGGCTCGAAAAAATACTGAATACGGAAAAAGGCGCAGTGTATAATCTCGGCCATCCGAGCTCGTACGCAGTTGACGAGATTCTCAATAAAGTCATTGATCTTACCAACTCTCATTCTGTTGTTCGGAGAGATTCCATAGCCGCCAAAGACGCAGGCCTTATCCAAGCCGCGTGGATGCAGAGCGCGCATGCGCCTGATATGAGTTTACTGCGCGACGAAGCAGGATGGTTTCCTGTCGTTCTTTTGGATGAAGGACTCAAAAAAACAGTTGATTTTATGAAATCTCTTCGCGGCATTCGTCAGATCGGACAATAGATTTACGATTTATGATTTAAAATTTTTATGATACGACAAAAAAAATATATTATTCCAATTATATTTATTGCCTTAGTAGGCGGCATTGCCGGAGCTTTCTCTGGCCTTTTGGCTGGCCGGTATGCGGCACAGTATGCGTTTTTGCCGTCTGCTTCGTCAACTGCTCCCGCTTTATTGCCGCAAGACCGTGTTGTCAAGGTTACGGAAGATTCCGCGACTGTTGATGTTGTAAAACGCGTGTCTCCTTCAGTAGTCAGTATTGTTGTGAGCAAGGAATTGCGGGCGATTTCCGGGCGCACAGGCGATAACATTTTTCCCTTTGATGATTTTTTTGAGTTTGGTTTTCCTTTTCGCCTTGAACTTCCCAACGGCAAAGAACAGAACAAGGAAAAAGGGAATGTCCAAGACGATAAGAATAAACAAGAAAAACCGCGCAAAGAAAAAGTCGGCGGCGGCAGCGGATTTATTGTTGATGCGAACGGGCTCATTCTCACAAACAAACACGTGGTTGCAGATGAGGATGCAGACTATACTGTCGTGATGAATGACGGAAAAGAATATCCTGCCAAGGTGCTTGCGCGCGACCCGGTGAACGATGTTGCGATAGTTAAAATTGACGCAAAAAATCTTTCTGTTGTCGCTTTTGGAGATTCTGACAAGCTTGATATAGGCCAGACTGTTATTGCCATAGGATACAGTCTTGGAGAATACAGAAACACCGTTACCAGAGGCGTGATTTCTGGCATAGACAGAGTCGTAGAAGCAAGCGATGGGGCGGGCAGATCCGAGGTGATCCAGGAAGCCATTCAAACAGATGCGGCAATCAATCCGGGAAATTCAGGAGGGCCTTTATTAAACTTGGCAGGGCAGGTTATTGGAATCAACACAGCAATGAATCGCGCCGGGCAGTCTATTGGGTTTTCAATTCCAATCAATATTGCGAAAAGGCCGCTTGAGAGCGTAAAACAGTCCGGCCGCATCATTCGTCCTTGCCTGGGGGTGCGCTATCGTCTCATAGATGATGAATATGTAAAAAAGAATAATCTTTCGGTTAATTACGGAGCAGTCATTGTTGGGAATCCGGAACGTAAGGAGCTGGGAATAGTTTCTGGAAGTCCTGCGGAAAAAGCAGGCCTTCGGGAAGGAGAAATTATTCTTTCCATAAACAATGAACGGATTGATGCAGGGCACGCGCTTGCCAATGCAATAGCAAAATTTATGCCAAAAGATACAGTAACTCTTCGCGTGCTTTCAGGAGGGAAGGAGCGCGATGCAATAGTGACGCTTGAAGAGTTTAATGAAGAGAAACAAGCATGCCAGAAATAACCGCGCGAGCGCATGATTTGAAAGAAAAAATTGCTTCTTTGCAGGATGCCCTCCATATAGAAGAAATGAAAGCCGAAATAGTCGCGCTCCAAAGCGAATTGCAGCAGCAAGGGGCATGGATTGATCCAATGAAAGCCGCGGAAAAGCAAAAACGACTTTCATTTTTTTCAGAAACGGTTTCTGAATGGGAAGAGCTCTCGCGTGAAGCGCGGGAACTTGAAGAGCTTTCGTCAGTGGGCGGCGATGAAAAATTTATCCAAGAACTGGAACAATCTTTCAGCACCCTTTCAGATCGTTTTAAGAAAATTGAGTTTCACGCGCTTCTTTCCGCCCAGTACGACCGTAACAGCGCTCTCTGCGCTATCCATGCGGGCACTGGCGGGGTTGATGCCATGGATTGGGCAGAGATTCTTTTGCGCATGTATGTGCGGTTCTGCGAACAGATGGGTTGGCGTGTGCGCATTATTGATAAACTCGCCGGAAGCGAAGCAGGGGTAAAAACCGCTACGTTTGAGGCGATTGGTTTGTACGCGTATGGGTATCTTAAAGCAGAACATGGCGTGCATCGTCTTGTGCGCATATCTCCGTTTGACGCCGAAGGCATGAGACACACTTCATTCGCGCTCTTTGAAGTGATTCCTGATTTGGGGGATATAAAAGATATTGATATCAAATCCGAGGACATCAAAATTGATGTTTTCAGAGCTTCAGGGCACGGGGGTCAAAGCGTGAATACGACCGACTCGGCTGTACGGATTACGCATCTGCCGACAGGGATTGTGGTAAGCTGTCAAAACGAGAGATCCCAGACGCAGAACAAAGAAACAGCTCTGCGGTATTTGAAAGGAAAACTTTTACGGCTTTCCCAAGAGCAGAGGCAGGAGGAAAAAC
>CAZKXN010000049.1:0-6240 GCA_964556905.1 uncultured Gammaproteobacteria bacterium | reverse complement strand
ATTCGCGGCGAGTATAGCGAAGCGGCATGGGGGAATCAAATCCGCTCGTATGTATTGAACCCGTACAAATTGGTAAAAGATCATAGGACTCAATACGAAACAACAGATGTTGCCGGAGTGCTTGATGGAGACCTTAAGCCGTTTATTGAATCGTATCTGCGCAAATTATTGGGCGAACACAATTAAGCATTCTTGTGCCATCATTGCATGCCCCCATATATCCTTTTTCGCATATCCTGCATTACATTTTTTATCGGTGTAGGATTTTTTCCTTTTGTCCCGTTTTCCGTGCCAATATTTGGTTTGTATATCGCACTGTTAGCATTGGTCGTGTTTCTTGTTTTTCTTTGGCGATTGCACGTGGCGCGAATCATTCTTTTTATTGCGGTGAGTTTTATCTTCGGTCTTTTTCGGTTTGGCATATCAGTTGATAGCGCGTACGGCAGTATTTCAAGCGTTCAACAGACAAAGAGCAGTTTCAGGGGTGTTATTGTGTCTGAACCGTACACATATGGAAAAAGACAGACATTTATCGTGAAAACAACTGATCCTTTCGAAGCGCGTCTTTCTCTTTGGGTGCCGGTATTTCCGCGGCTCCTTCTTGGAGATGCTGTTTCCTTTCAGTGCGCATCCATTCAATACAGAAACGGAAAAGCAATTTGCTCTGCCAGTTCAGCAGAGCTTATTCCCCAAAAATCAAGAATAAACCCAACGCGAATATTGGGATATGTAAAATCGTATTATTTGGAAAGCGTTGAACAATGGCTGCCCTTTCCTCATGCCCAGCTTCTTATGAGCATTCTTATAGGCGCTCGAAGCGATTTTCCGCGTGATCTTTCAAAGACGTTTTCTTCGGTTGGCTTATCACACATTGTTGCGATTTCTGGATATAACATCACCGTCCTTATCGCGTTTTTAACGCCCTTTGTTCGGCGCCTGCCTTTTTCTATCACATTGCGGCTTCCTATTCTCGTTGGAAGCATTGCGTTGTTTACCATATTCACCGGAGCGACTAGCGCAACAGTGCGAGCCGCTATTATGGGTTGCGCAGTGCTTATTGCGGCGGTATCCGGTCGTCGCGCGCTTGGTTTTCAATTACTTCTCGCCGCCGCGTTTTTTATGGTTTTGTATGATCCCGCCATTCTTTTGTATGATAGAGGATTTCAGTTATCATGCGCGGCAACGTTCGGGCTACTCACTATTGCCCCTGCGCTTACGCGCGCGTTTGATAGGATTTCTGCTTTTGGGGGTTTGCGAGACATTGCAATTCAAACCATTTCCGCGTCCTTGGCGACTTTGCCGTTCATTGTCGGATACTTTGGCCAGTTTTCTCTGATTTCATTTTTTACAAATCTTTTGGTGGTTCCACTAATCCCTATTCTTATGGCGATCGGTTTTTTGTGGAGCTTTTTTGCGTTTATCTATTTCCTGGTTCCGTTCGCCTCTTTTTCTTTCATTGACCAGCTTGTTCAGCTTACCGCGCTCCCGATATGGGCGCTTTTGGATTACATCATTACTATTTCAGAATTTTTTTCCCGCATTCCGTTTCCAACGCTTACCTCTGACTCACCAGTTCGCACCCTCATTATTATTGTAAGCGTTTATACAGTATGCGCATTTCTTTTTTTCAAAATTAAAAAAAATGCGTTCAAGCACAATTTTAGGAAAAATTAAACTAACTCAATTTTTTCGTCTGTTCCGCGCATGCGCGTGAATGACAAAAGCAAGTGCAATCAGTATGAAGAATACCCATCGCGTGCTATGATTGGCTAATAAAACTATATGCGTAATAATAAAAGAAAACATGTATTTGCGTCGCTCTATTGTTTGGCGTTTTGCGCATGGATCGTTGTGTTTTTTGCACCTGCCGCGTATGCTCAAGATTCTGGAGCGAGAGTGTTTATTGACAAAACAACACGGGAAAAGGGATACACCATATCATTTGATGAAAATAATTTTTTTCTTGTCCTTCCGCCCCGCTCTCTCCTTATAGACGCTACGGTTTTTGTAAAGAAATATTCAGATGCTGATAATTCATTATCAGCCAAACTGCCGAAATACTACGAATTTGCAAGCCCCATATACCAATATGATTTCGGGGATGTATATTCAAAAGATTTGAAAAAAGGAATTGTCATCCATATTCAATCAGAAAATCATTCGCAACAGCTTGCGTTTTATGATCGCACCGTTGATCAATGGAAGCGTGTCTCAACCTCGTATTCGCCTCAAGGAATGGCATCTGCGCGCCTTGGGTTCGCGTACGCGCAGATTGCTTTGATACGGCAAAAACCGTGGCGCACAAATTCGCATATCGCGCCGGCATTGATTCCTGCCCGCGCTGTGTATGTTGCGGATGAATACGCGCGCCGTTATGTCGGAAAAGCGATTTACCAGCAGCTTCCCATTGCAAGCATTACCAAGCTCATGACCGCGCTCGTATTTTTAGAACATAATCCCGGATGGGATGAGCTTGTCACTATTCGCGCAAGCGATGACGCTGGTTCGTCCAGAGTGAATTTTCGCAACGGAGAGAAGATTAGAATTCGGGATCTATTTGAGAGCATGCTTGTAGGATCAAAAAATAATTCCGCAAAAGCGCTCTCCCGCGCCACTGGGTTGAGCACTGATGCGTTTGTTCGCCGTATGAATAGCAAAGCGGCTGAATTTGGCTTGCGCCGCACGCATTTTGCGGATACTACCGGTTTGAGCGCAAAAAATGTATCCACTGCGTCAGAGATTGCAGCGCTGGCGCGTATTGCGTTTGGAAAACAGGACATACAGCGCGCGACAATGAAAGCAAAGTATTCTTTTCAAGCGCAAAACACTCAACGCAGGTTCACTGTGCGGACCACAAATGCCCTGCTTGGAAACGGTATGCGTTTAACCGCGGCAAAAACAGGTTTTATAAACGAGTCGGGGTATAATTTTGTTGTTGAGACAACCCACGAAGGGCAAAGGTTATTTGTCGTTATTCTTGGAGCGCGCGATAATGATTCGCGGTTTGACCTCGCGTCTGAATTGATCCGTTTTGTCCATGAGAAGACATCTCACTAAATTTTTATTGTGCGCAATAGTTCTTTCTGTTGTTGGATTGGCAGTGCATGCGAATTCCGGTTCTTTTTCCGATAATGTGACAATAACTTTTTTTGATGTAGGGCAAGGGGATGCGGCCCTTGCGCAGCTGCCGCGCGGACAGGACATTCTTATTGACGGCGGGCCGGACAATCAAGTGAGCCGCAAAGTTGGGCGCGCTCTCCCGTTTTTTGACAGATTCATTGACATTGTAGTCCTTACACATCCTGAAGCAGACCATATTACCGGATTGATAAATATCCTGCGAAATTACCGCGTTGGCAAGGTTTTAATGCCTCGCGTTTCAAATGCGACAGAAGAGTATAAAGCATTCATAGATGTGATAGAAAAAAAGCATATTCCCGTGGTGTACGCAAAAGCCGGACAGGTATTTCAGTTTGATTCAGGAGTGAGTCTGGAAATCCTTTCAAGCGGCGAAGATGCGCAGATTGCCAACGGTCTGCCCTTGAATGATTCCTCAATAGTTGCTAAAATGACGTATCATGAAATAGATGCCATATTTACAGGAGATATAAGCAGAGCAATGGAATATGAGCTGGTTAGCGTGGTTGAGCGTCTTGATTCCGAAATTCTCAAAGTTCCCCATCATGGGAGCAGGTTTTCCTCAAGCAGTGATTTTGTCCGCGCTGTTAGCCCTTCGGTTGCTGTTGTTTCAAGTGGCAGGGGGAATGTTTACGGACACCCTCATAAAGAAACGCTTGAACGGCTTAGAACTGGCAAGGTTAGGATTCTTCGCACTGATACAGAAGGCGATATTACAATAACAAGCAATGGCAATACTTTTGAAGTCATAACACAAAGGAAATAATTATATGAAAAATCAAGAACAGACACTTCTTCTTGTCAAACCCGATGGCGTACAGCGGGGACTTATCGGAGAATGTATCAAACGTTTTGAACAGCGCGGATTTACTATATGCGCCATTAAAATGATTTATCCGTCGCGCGAGCAAATGAGCAAACACTATGCGGCTCTTGCGAAAAATCCCGAATGGCTAGTCCGTGTAGGCAAGGGCACTCTTGAAAGTTACGAGTCAATCGGAAAGGATCCTCAAAAAGAATTAGGCACATCAGACCCCGGAGCAATAGGAAAATTAAATGTTGATTGGCTGGTAGACTTTATGGCGACAGGTCCTATTGTGGCGTTTGTCGCTTCCGGCATAAGCGCAGTTGAAATGGGAAGAAAGATTGCCGGCCATACGTTCCCTTCTCGTGCGGATATAGGATCTATCAGGGGCGATTATTCAATAGACACGCCATTGCTTGCCGCGCTGGAAAAACGCCCGGTAAAAAATATTATTCACGCTTCAGGATCTGTTGAGGAAGCAAAATATGAAATATCCTGCTGGTTCAGCGAGGAAGAGTTCGGTGCGTAAGAAAGCCAGCACAATGTGGAAGGGGATACTCATAAGGGCGGCAGAGCGCATGCGCCTCACGTCCCCCTCACGTAGGCAGTCATTTATTATTCGCTCCTTTTGCGAAATAGAAAATACACAGATTTACGAACAGGCATTTTCTGTTGTCATTCCCATTCCTCAAAATACCCCTTTTCAAATTTTTCATAAAAAAATTGAGTGGACATGCGCTGAAGTAGAAATGCAGAAGGAAGAGGCGTTTGGCAATGTGTTCGCGGTCTGGAAAGGGAAACTTGCCGCAAAAAGCAAAAAGCAATGCCGGTATACTGTACATGTGCGCATCACCCCTATTGCGTCCGCGTCTCCCCGGGATTTTACGGATTGTTCGTTTTATGAGGCCAGAAACGAACCCGATGTAAGATGCGTCAGTCCGTCAGACAGCCGCGTGCAAGAAATTTCCCGCGGACTTTTTCTCGGCAAACCCGGAGCAAGCGCATACATGCGCCGCGCGTATGAGTATGTAATAAGGCATCTTAATTATGGTTCTCCCATACAGGGACTATATACAGTTCATGACGCGTTAACGCGCAAAGAAGTTGATTGCGGAGGGTTTAGCACACTGCTTTCATCCATACTCCTGCGCGGCGGCATCCAAGCGCGGGTTGTGAGCGGCTTTTTTGCCCCGTCGTTTGGCATAGATTCTATGCACGCATGGGTTGAAGCATGCATTGCTCCAGACAAATGGATGCCGCTTGACCCTTCGGCTGATTATCTTTTTAGACAAGGGCGCGCCTTGCGCCGATCCGGACGATTTGGATTTGTGGGAAGCGATCACGTGGCGTATTCGTACGGATGCGATTTATCACTTATTTTTGACGGACGGCAATACACAGCGCCTTTTTTGCAGCATCCATTTTTTATCTCTCCACAGCCGCTTGAAGGCCTTGTCATTTCTTCCAATGTAGATATTGCAAAACTATGAAACGATATATTTTTACCAGTCTTGCCTCTAATACACAACGCGATGATGTCATCCGCTCTCTTTGGCTGTTTTTTACATTACAGCGCGTTTGCGGAAAAGAAGCCGTTTTGCGGCTTTCTCGCGCGGTGCGAGATTTTTTTGAGACAAAACATGTGTTTCTTTTTGAAAGCGGCAGAAGCGCGCTTTCTGCATTGCTTATTGTATTAAGATTGCGTCCGGGAGACGAGGTTTTACTTCAGGCGTATACATGTGTGGCTGTTCCGAACGCGATTTTGTGGGCTGGAGGAACGCCGGTTTATGTTGATTGTGAAGATGAATGCCCGACAATGTCTCCGCATGATTTGGAAAAAAAAATCACTCCTCACAGCCGTGCGTTAATTATCCAGCATACGTTCGGTATTCCGGCGGCTTTAGACGAACTGATAAGCATTGCCAAGCGCCGCAACCTTATCATTATTGAAGACTGCGCGCATACAATAGGAGGGGAGTATCACGCAAAAAAGCTGGGGACATTTGGCAGCGCTTCAGTCATCAGTTTTGGCCGCGACAAATCTATCTCATCTGTGTTTGGCGGAGCTGCCATTGTTCACGACACAGCGCTTGCCAAAGAAGTCCAGTCATTTTTTACAACACTGAAAAATCCTTCGTGGATATGGACCGAACGCCAGCTCATCCAGCCATTCCTCACTGCTCTTGCCAAGGCAACCTACGGTTTTGGCTTTGGAAAACTGCTCATTTATATTTCACTCCTTACCCGCCTTATCTACCCGGCGCTTACGAAAAAAGAAAGACAAGGGCAAAAGCCAT
>CAZKXN010000048.1:8000-9020 GCA_964556905.1 uncultured Gammaproteobacteria bacterium | reverse complement strand
CAGGGTTTTGCAGTAGTGAGAGCAGCTGGTTCCGGTACTATTTCGCTGCCAGCGCCTGATGTTATTGCTTTGCGCAGGGACAAGCAATTAGCTTTTGAATGCAAGTCTTGGAGTGCAAAGTATTTGAACATTCCTATTGAGAATATGAAAGAGCTTTTCGATAGGCGTCTTCTAGCTCTCCCTGATTTTTGAGATATCGCACACCTCTGCTGCCAGCGCTATCTGCCGGCTTAATAACAAGTGGATAATTCATGGTACGAATACGGTCGAGCAGTTCGTGGAAGGAATAAACCGAATACGAAATCGGAGACGGGACACCATGAATACGAAATTTACTACGCATACACTCCTTGTCGGTGCAGCATTCAGCAACCGCAACTGGTATGCCAGCAAGATCCAACGCCTCGCTGACCACCGAGACTGTTCGTACTGCAACATCTGATGCTACGGTGAGCACACCATTAATATGGTGGCGGCGGGCAATCTCCAGATGTGCCATAACATCTTTTACGTCAGCGGGATACCAATGATGCGCGAGGCGCAATCCTGGAGCATCTGAATTTCCGTCTGTTGCAATAATCTCATAGCCAAGTGATTTTGCATATTCGATTCCTTTCACCTGAAAAGGGCCAGCTCCGATAAAGAGTAATTTTTCAGAATAAGCCATACAATGAAATACACTATAGATAATGACTCACAATCTTTGCTACCCGCCGTGCTCCTTTGCCGTCAATAAATCTCTGCGCCTTTGCAGCCATTATTTTTCTTTTAGAAGTTTTATTGAATAGAGATAAAATATCATTTTTCCAACTACTCATGCTTTGTCGACTGCGGGAAAGAAGCACGCATGCACCATGCTCTACAAATTGTTTCGCAAATCTCTCTTCCTGCAAATTCTGAGGTACAATGACAGTTGGAATGCCCAGAAACAGAAACTCTGTCATAGTTGTGCCACCTCCGCTAAAGGCAATATCGGCTTTCTTCATAATCTGTCCGAAATTCTTTACAGAAGAGCGAAAT
>CAZKXN010000048.1:1676-7983 GCA_964556905.1 uncultured Gammaproteobacteria bacterium | reverse complement strand
AACGAATCGATTCGAGGATATGAATTATTTTTTCTGTGTACCCATTTGGATCCCCTCCTCCAAACGTTATAACGATATACCTAACCGTATCAGAGATTCGAAGCTGTTTTCTTCTATATTTCTTTATCTCTTCTCGGATCATGACATATCTATACCCCTCATACAAGATGCCATACCCAACAATTCCATTTCGAGGAAAGTAATGATTAATAAGATTGATCGCACATATAATACGCACATCTGAATAAAAAAAATAATCTAGCCCAATAACTGGGGTATGGATATCATAGGGAATTGGCTCCAAGATACCATGATCATAGGAATAATCATGGATAAGTAGCTGTGGGTATATTTTTCTTAACAGCCGAGAGAGAGGACCACCGTATACTTTTTTAATGCCATACAATAAAAAAAGGTGGCGGGTCTCAGTATTTATTTTTGGAACATGAAATAAAACAGAATAATCCTTCTTAAGCTCATGAAAAAGAGTAAGGTCACGCATGATATGCCCCATACCGATACTGCGGTTTCCATAAGTACTGATCACGATAGAACTTTTTTTCTTCATGTCTGTTCAATCACATCCCATGTAATTGGTTGATCTTTTGTGATATTTTTCACTGCTCTCCTTCCAATTAAAAAACCAAAAAATTTTGGTTGAATTCCAATCCCTGGTCTAAGCACTACGAACGATTCTTCCGTAAATATATCATCCTTCATAATATCGTGCCTACCCCTCGTTCTATATATTTCTTCGCCTGGGGCAAATTTTTTTTCTGCACCACCAATTGCTTTTTCGACATCCCAGATCGCCTGAATCATATTTTTCAATTCATCGGGCGAGAGTGCGAATTGATGGTCTGGCCCCGATAAACCCTTGTCTATTGTATAATGTTTTTCATACACTTTTGCACCGCGTGCCACGGCAGCGATCGGGATAGTAATACCAAGCGTATGATCAGAATAGCCAATAGGGCATCCGAGATGATCACGCATCGTATCCATGGCAGCAAGGTTGATATCTTCCATGGACGGAGGATATCCGATACCACAGTGCAAGAATGCATATTTCTCATTTCCCACTTCTTTGAGTACTGCGACAGCTTCATCAATCTCCTCCATAGTTGCCATGCCAGTAGAAAGAATAATAGGCTTTCCTGTCTTTGCGGCGTAACGGATGAGTGGTAAATGCACGAGCTCAAATGAAGCAATTTTATAAAACGGAACATTGATCTTTTCTAAGAGGTCCACTGCTCCTTCATGGAATGGCGTTGCGGTAAAAAGAATCCCTTTTTCGTCAGCGTATTTTTTCAAATCAGAGAGCCATTCAATTGGTAGCTCTACTTTTTTATAGAGTTCATGCAAGTCTTTGCCGTACGCACCAAATTGATCTCCAGCTAACGAAACGATGGTGTCAGTAGTCCGTGCTGCAATTTCATCAGCAGAGAACACTTGAAACTTTACCGCATCAGCGCCTGCACTCACCGCCACATCAATAAGCTTGAGCGCTTGATCAAAATTGCGATCATGGTTACTGCCTGCTTCTGCAATAATAAAACAAGGGGCGTCGCCACCGATTCGTTTTCCTGCTATTTCAAACTCTTTCATACAATAGGGTAAGGGCAGAGCGTTTAGGGTTGATGGTTCTCTTCGGCGAGGGACTTGATGAGCCCTTCATTTCTGATGATCGTGCCATTCAATGCTGATACGTGGGGATGCGAATCAAGAAAGGATTTCACGTCGCTGCCGCTGAATTCTGTATTACCAGGATACAACGCCTCAAGAATTATTTTTACTACAACAAAATCCTGGGGTTCATCTACTGTTACACGATATTTGCTATCGTCGCTAATATTGTCAAGTGTAAATTTTTTACAAAGCTTGGGATGGTTATGCAAAAACATAGTGCAATATTCGCGTTCGTATTTTTTCTCCGCGTTCTTCCATGCTAACTCCAACATTGCGAATGAAAAAATTTCACAGTCAAATCCTTCAACGAAGCGTGGTCCCGTGACAACGTAATCATATTCTCCTTCTTTATATTTCTCGATCACCGACCTTACTACATCAATATCTATGAGAGGGCAGTCGGAGGTAATGCGCATGACGGGGTCTGCATTATACAAAAGTGCGGTTTGATAATAACGATCAAGCACATCATGTTCTTGTCCACGAAAGTAGAGTATATCCTCTTTTTTGCAAAGCTCAACTATAGGATCATCTTCTTTATTCGTCGTGGTCGCAAGCACGATCTGCTCAATCTCTTTCACGCGACGTAAGCGTTCAAATAGATATGACAACAATGGCCTACCGAGCACTTCTTTGAGTACTTTTCCCGGAAGCCGTGTTGATGTCATGCGTGCTTGTATAATTGCAGTAAGCATATAAAGATTGTATCTATCTTAGTGTATTTTATTGAAAATTTCAAGGAGTTTAGGTATACTTATGATATGGAGGCAGTCTTCACAAAACACGCAAAAGAAAAATTCGATATCTTACAAGAGCATGGTGTGTCTATCTCCCGCACGCAAGTGGAAGAAGTATTAAAATCTCCAGATCATATTGACCGCTTCAGATACCCCCTATTGATTGCGCAGGGAGCATGGAAGTCAAAACGTATACTGCGAGTAATACATAGGAAGGAAAATTCTTTAATAATCGTAATCACATTTTATCCAGCAAGAATATCACACCATGACAAAATCTAAAACTACAAAAAAAATTTCATACGAGAAGGAAGCAGATGTGCTCCGAATTGAGCTTGCTAAAACGCCAATAGATTATGCGACAGAATTAGGACCCCTTATTGTGCACTTTAGTAAAAAGGGGCTGCCCGTATATGTGGAAATTCTTCAGGCATCAAAATTCCTCCGCGAAACAGAAAAAGCATTTATGCGTGAAGGTGCGGCAGCCATTCCTCGTTTGAGTATCAATACAAATACAGTATGAGACTGTAAACCCCAGACTGTCCGAGAATTGTTGAATTGCATCATTTTTGTCATTCCCGATATTGCGCCAGGCGGATCATGGTCCGGCTGTCTAAAAAGCGGGAATCCAATAAATAGAAGGGTTTCAGCTTATATTCTGGATCCCCCCGATCGGGTCGGGCAGGGACAATTCTGGACAGTTGTGCTCGTTTCACTCGGAATGACTAAACCGAATCTTGGACAGTCTACTTTCTGGTGTGAGAGTTTACTATGTTCCTCTACGCTCTCGGACTATGCAAAGTCTACCACTTCGCGGGATTTAAAATTCGCTCGTCTACCGATGCGAACGTATCTTGAATTTCTTGAAGAGCTTCCGCCGGCGCTCCTGCTTGTTCCCAAAGATCGCAATTGTTTCGCACTTGCAGAGCCGTTTCAGCGCCTACAACGCAGTACGCGCCATCGAATGACTGCTTCACATATGCTAATGCTAGTTCTTGTGGAGAAACTTCATATTTTTCAGCAAGTGTCTCCACTTCTTGAAGAACATCTTTTGCAAAACTCATTTTCTCTGCCAACTTCTCTGGATCAAGTAAAAGCAACCCTTGAAGATAAATACTGCGGATAAAAACCTTCTTGCCGGCCTTCTGTGCTCGATCAAACACTCCTGTTTGTTCAAACCGATGATCCAAAATATTAGTCGGCACTTGCACGCAATCAATACCGTTTTTCTCAAGAGCTTCAAACGCTCGTTGAGGCGAATATACGGATATGCCAACTTTTGCTGATTTTTGAGATGCGGCAATATCAGATACTATCTCACCTAATCCTGTATTCCACAAATCTAAACATTTTTCTCGGTGAAAAAATATTCCTTCAAGCCGTTCAACACCAAGTTTGCGCAATGAGTCATAGAGTGCGTGTAGCAATACTTTTTTATTTGTATGATCCAGTGAGGGATGAAATTTTGTAATGACGCGAGCTTCTTGTAAAAAATTCCCGTGCGCGAGCGCATCGCCAAGTACCTCTTCGCTCTGTCCATATCCTTGCGCCGTATCAAATATTCGAATCCCACATTCCCATGCGGTTTGTATAATTTTTCGCGCTGTTGTGCGGTCAGGCTGTCCTGTTGTATTTGCTGCTCCATAGGGCATCCCAAGCTGCACCGTGCCAAGGACGAGTCGTTCCATACTCATAACCCTAGTACATATCGAAGCCGTTTTTCAACCTCCTTGTACAGACTAGGAGCAAGAAAACCCAACTTACCAAGAATTATTTTTTTATCAAGCGTCGCGATTTTATCACATCGAATAATAGAAGGAGCTTTTAGTCCCGTATCGAAAAAATGGGGATGATTTAGGTCAATTCTATATTCACTTCTTATGAGTCTGCTTGGCATGACAGAAGAAATAAACGCAACAATGACATCGTCACCGGCGATTTTGTCGTGAGAGAGTATAACTGCAGGACGGACTCGATTTTTTGATAGATCCGTAAATGGAAACGGGACGAGGATTACTGTCCCTTTTTTATACATATCGTTTCTTCAAATCACTCGTGGAATAAATGTCTGGCTCGCATCCGAGAAAGTCAAAGGCTCCGCCACTCTGATTCATAGTAGTCATTTCATCAATTTTTTTCCTCACATCTCTCCTTGCTTCTTGTGCAAGCTGAGTGAGGTATGTAGAGTCATAAGGATAGTTATCGCAAATTTCAAGATCAAGATCGCGGCGCAATAGATCACGAATATATTCGCTGACGTTATTGTATCCCTTTCTCTGAATCGCACTTTTAAGACGTGTCTTAATTGCAGAATTTAAGGAAATGTTGATAGTTTGTTGCATAGATCTAATGTATGGATTATGTATGAATTATGACATTCCTTTACCATGGGGTCAATAGGCAAGGACAATTCTTACGCAATCCTCTTAAATCCAGTACTTGATGGCGCTCCATTCATCCGTTTTTCAATGTCATTGTTTGCAATTGCATCGAAAATTTCACTAAATGCTCTCTCCGCCGCTGCGAGATACTGGTTCACGTGCTCGGGAGTATGCGCATACATCGTGTAGCAAAGGTTTGATGCTAAAAATCCTTGTTCAAGCATGAGCTGAATAAATAAACTTTTTAAATGCTGGGGCTTCTCGTGAGTAAAACCGAAATGGCTGCATGGATAGATGCCACCGACACTGATTTTTAGCCCTGCTGTATCAGCACAACATTGCCACCCTTCCTG
This sequence comes from uncultured Gammaproteobacteria bacterium, assembly GCA_964556905.1. Taxonomy (GTDB): domain Bacteria; phylum Patescibacteriota; class Patescibacteriia; order JACQRZ01; family JACQRZ01; genus JACQSA01. The sequence continues at coordinate 2,823 of CAZKXN010000048.1, read as the reverse complement.
CACCATTTTCCCAATCTTTATTAAATGCTCGCCGACATTTTTCTCTCGATGCTTTTTGAGTGTCGCAAGTGCTGCCGTTGGCCCCACACGCTCGGTCCACATTGTGCTGCTGATAAAAGATTTTTGTGCTGAATCCATGACATCGCCTTTGCCAATAATAGCGGCTATCGGAAACCCATTGCCAAGTGACTTTGAAAATACTGCTATGTCAGGATTGATGCCATATAAAAGATGCGCGCCGCCAGTATTCATTCGCAAACCTGCCGAAACTTCATCAATGATAAAAACGGCACCGCTGATATCGGCGAGTTCTCGAACACTGTCAAAAAATCCTGGCAGCGGATCATGATTGCGAATTGGTTCCATCACGATCGCGGCTAAATCATTTCCATGTTTCGCAACGATCGCTTCAAGTTCTTCAATTTGATTATAGCGAAACGGCAATGCAGTGCCAGCAAGTCCTTTTGGAACACCCGCAGGATCAAGGCCTTGGATAAGGTGCTCACCCAACGCATTCTCTGTTCCCAAATTTGCCGCCAAATACCAATCTTGCCAGCCATGATAACCACAAAAAGCGATAACATCTTTGCCTGTATGCGCACGAGCGATACGCACAGCGATTGCCATCCCCTCTCCTCCGCATCGTGCATAGCGTACTTTATCTGCCCATGGGTGCAATTCACAAAGCAAATCCGCAAGCTCCACTTCTTCAGGACAGTTTAAGGAACTACTCGAGCCATTTTGGATTGCACTGATTACTGCCGCATCTACATCATCGTCAGCATACCCAAGAATATTTGCGCCAATGCCTGCGATACTCATGTCGATATACCGATTCCCATCCAGATCCCACACTTCAGCTCCTTTTGCTTTTGTGTAATACCCGGGCCATACGCCCCTAGAAAACATATCAGGACGTTTTGAAAGAAGTTGTGTCATGCCGGGAATTCGCTCTTTAGCGCGTATTTGCATTGCAAGACTTTTTTTGAGATTCATAGAAATAAAAGGTATTAAACGTTTCTAATCAATAACCCCGCAAGTAAGCTGTAGGGGTATTAAAAAGAATAAAAAATTTACATTATGATCTATTATACAATCAATCGTCTAAAATATGCCGCAAGTTGTTTATATCGCATCTCTGTATAAT
>CAZKXN010000048.1:0-1666 GCA_964556905.1 uncultured Gammaproteobacteria bacterium | reverse complement strand
CATCCAAATTGGTAGTTGGTTTGCCGCTAGTAAAAATACTATGCTGATAATGGAAAAATGAAGTATGTACAACGTATATGAATATCCTGCCATAAACTTTCCAAGAGATGCAAGTTTTGGGTGTAATATAGCTTCCTGTCTTCTATTTAAGTGGGTAATAATAAACAGTACGAGAGTAGAAAACCAAACGGGGAGTAAATAATCTTGGTAAAATCCGAACGGTTTTTCTCCAAAATAAAGATTCAAATCATATAATACCTGTACTGCAGTAAGGGCGATGGCAAGATAAAAAACCCATATATATCGGGATAGTGTTTCTTGTTTTTTTAATAAAAGGATCGTGGCTAGCACTCCAAGATACCATGTGAATACAAGCCTTTCGTTTGTTAAAAACATTCTAAAAAATGGGACCACTGAAAATATCAATAGAGGCAGAAAAAATCGAATATCAAAAAGCGACTTCTTTTTTTTATACTGCAATACATACCATCCAAAAGACATGTAGAGCCACCATTCAATGGCAAGTGTAAATAATGGAAATGAATCCCCGAAATAATTGTATCCTATGCCAAACATTGATTGTTTCCCTTGAAGCATGAATAGATTTGAAATAAAATTCCATATAGTTAAAGATTCCGGTTTGCCAAAAAAGAAAGTGAAATGCTCCCTATTCAATCCGACATGAATAAGATCAACAACGAGAATAATGCCAAGGCACGGTAGAAGTCCAGAATATATCCTTGAAAAACGGTCAATAAAAAAATGCTTGAATGAATAAGCGCTGTCCTGCGAGCGACGGAAAGTTGATGCTGAAATCAACATCCCGGAAAGAATAAAAAAGAAAAATACGCCTATGTTCCCAAGAAAAGCAAATGCAGTTTTCTCTGTGGTATTTTCAACAAAAAACCACACATGGCCTATTACGACTAGCTCCGCTGAAACAATGCGAAGGATGTCTAAGAAAATGCTTGAGTTCTTTGATAGCATATACATCTACCTGCTTTTTAAAATTGTTTGTACCTTCATGGCAGCGTTTTTATCATACGTCAATAACTTTTCTAAGTATTCAGATGCCTTCACTTTCTCCCCTGTTTTTATATAAATTACAGCAATAAGATAATTTAATTTGAGCGGATTGGCAGCAACCACAGCGTCTATATAGTGCAGTAAAGAGTCATAATATTTTGGTGGTGGAAAATTTGTAAACACAATTTTAGTAAAAATTTCAGTGTCATCGGCTAAATAATATTGGAGTGATTGTAATTTTTCAATTTCTTCAAACGCTCGTTCGAAATCTTTGTTATTCACATACCGCATTGCTAACATTAAATGTGACCGGCCACGTGTGGGGTCAAGCGCAACGGCTTTTTCTGCCCACTCGATAGACTTTTTGTAATCTCCTGCAAACGCATACAATTCCGAAAATCCGTAATAGACATAGAGATTCTGCGGCGAGAACCCCTGTATTCTTTTAAGCGCTTGCTGGATTTTTTCAAAAGATGAGGGATTGTAAGGAAAGACATCAAGATATAGCTGTGCTGCGTAAACATATAATTGAGTAGATCCGGAATTTTCTTCGCCGCCTTTCTGTATTTCTGTATTGGCAAGCGTAAGCGCCTTTCTAAGGATATTCTCGGATATTTTTCCGTTCTTTACATAATCTGAA
>CAZKXN010000047.1:3690-9474 GCA_964556905.1 uncultured Gammaproteobacteria bacterium | reverse complement strand
TGTATGAAGCAGGTTGCCGTGCGGTGCAACTTGGGTTAGAGACACTGTCACCAGACACCTTGTCGTGAGAGAATAAGAAATGGAATACGCCGAAGAATTACGGCGTTATCCTGGACAATCTCAAATCGGCAGGTATTCAGACCCATGTCTTTCTGATCGTCGGGATTCCAGGCGAGCCGCTTCATTGGGGACTCGCATGGACGGCGTTTCTGAAAGAACACGGCGGAAACATTCTTACCATAAAATCCGGAAGGTATCGGCTCACTCGCCAAAGTCCGGAAGAAAAAGGCGAAACCCATGAGCAGTTGATTGAAGTAATGCAGGACATCAAACCTCTGCACCTCAATCGGGATTTCCGCTATCGTTCGCTTTCTCGCAAGAAAGTGGAAGCTACGCGCGACATTCTCGAGCAGGCGTGCCGAGAGCATTGGGCGTACGGCGTAACCTCTACAGTCCCGTGGTGGGTGAACCGCGGCCGCTACACGTGGGACGAGCTTAAACGAATGGCGCAAGTGTTGCCGCCAGAACAAGACGTGCGGCACATGGACAACGCCATCGTGAAAGCGAATACCATCGTCAAAGAAGAGCTGAAGCGAGAAGTCAGCTTCAGTAATTTCAATGACGTGGCAACATTCGCTCGCACGCTGTTGTAAATCAGAACCGAACTTGACCGGATGGACAGGTTTAGGATTCGTGGTTTAGTGTTTCTTATTTTTTTGACTCGCTCGGAGCGGGTCTTTTTTTGCAATTTTGTGTTTTGTCGGGTACGATTGTTCTATGACTGATTTTTCCAAATCCACCACGCCAACCATTCTCATTGTTTTTGGAGCAACTGGAGACTTAATGCGCCGCAAGCTCATCCCGTCTTTGTACCAGCTTTACCAGCGAAAACTTCTTCCGCCGCTTTTTCATGTGATCGGATATTCCCGGCGCGAGTGGAGCGATGAAGAGTTTCGGACTTTGGTATCAGAAAGTCTCCACGAACGCATCAAAAATATTGACGATGGAGTTATCCACCCTTTCCTTCATCTGTTCAGTTATAGCAGCGGGCTCTTTGATACCGTAGATGGATACCAAAAACTTGCGCAACGGTTGGGAATACGCGACAAAGAATGGAGCACCTGCGCAAATAAGTTTTTTTATCTGGCTGTACCGCCGGAATACTATGAAACGATTTTTCGCCATTTGACTGATTCTCATCTGGCGACATCGCATTCCCGTGAAAGCGGATGGACTCGCGTTATTGTGGAAAAACCATTCGGAAAAGATTTAAAAACAGCGGAGAGATTAGACGCGCTTTTAGGAAAACTTTTTTATGAAGAACAAATCTATCGCATTGATCATTATTTGGGAAAAGAGACCGTACAAAATATTTTAGCATTTCGTTTTTCAAATTCGTTTCTTGAACATACATGGAACAGAAATTTTATTGAGCGCATTCATATTAAAATTTCAGAGCGTATCGGAACAGAAGGGAGAGGGGAATTTTTTGACGGATTAGGACTTCTGCGCGATGTTGGGCAAAACCATATGTTGCAACTCCTTGCGCTTTTCACTATGGATACGCCGGAAAATTTTGAAGCAGAAACTATTCGCGCAAAGCGCGCTGAAGTATTGCGGGCACTTCAGCTTTTTACGGCGCGTGATGTGGGAGGCAATACAATCCGCGCGCAGTACGATCAATACAAAAACGAAAAAAATGTTGACTCGTCATCCAATACAGAAACATATTATCTGATCCGGGCGTGCATCAAAAACGCGCGCTGGAGGGGTGTCCCAATTATTTTGGAGAATGGAAAATGCCTGAAAGATGAGATTGTGAAAATTTCTGTGAAGTTTCGCCATCCCACGCCGTGTCTTTGCCCCGAGGGAAAACATTTTCATAATGTGCTTCGGTATCAGATCCAGCCGGAGGAGAGGATCACGATTTCTTTTTGGGTGAAGCGGCCCGGCACAGAGATACTGATTGAAGAAAAAGACTTTGCTTTTGATTATAAGCAAGCATATCCCGATACAGAGTTTGTGGGCCCGTATGAAAAACTACTTCTTGATGTGTTGGATGGCAACCAAACGCTTTTTGTAAGCACATCTGAAATTATGGCCGGCTGGCGTTTTGTAGATAATATTTTAAGCGCATGGAGGCGCGCAAAACAACCCATGCTTTCGTACGGGGCCGGCAGCGACGGGCCGCTAGAACGCACGACTTTATACCCTTCTTCTGGTTAAAAAGTTTTATGAGAGAAGATTTCGAGTCTGACAGGCAGATATCCGCTGAAACAAGAGTTGAGAAACAGGATTCAGCTCAACCTTTTTCTTTTTTTGATGCCTTGCGCCAAGGCCGCATCGCTGACGTTGCTGAATTTTTTAGGCGATCCCTATCTCCTTCAAAAGAACAAAGTAATCAGAAAGTTCCGAATGTTGAAATTGATATTCATTTTGGCTCGCATGCTACAGAACAAGACGTAAAAAATTGGCAAAACAAAATCAAAGATGCCGATGTTGTTATACATGAACTTCTTGGATACTCTGATAGAGATATGAGGATATTGCAGGGTTTAAGTGATGGGCGCATCAAACCCGATGATTTGATATATAACAATCCAGAAGATGAAAGTGCAGGTAAATATGATGAATACGCCAATGCATTGAGTAGAATAATATATAAATCAGGGAAGAAGATAGTTGGAATTGATATTCCGGATGGGCACCCCATTCTCAAAAGAATCGATCGTAGTATGGAAAACATAGAAATACTCTATTCTTTGCTATTTTCTATTCCATATCAGAAATATGCAATGAAATTTAAAAAGCTTATGCGAGAACAAGGGGACATCCAAAGACAACGCGAAGAGTATATCGTCAGACGGTTTCGCAAGGCAGTGGAGCCTTATATACAACAACAGCAAGGGGGAAAGCCAGTGCGAATATTCATGTTTTTTGGCGTCGTGCATACATGGGTATACCATCGATTTAAAAGATTGGGGTTTTCTGTACAAAGAAGCATGGAAGGAAGAACTGACTATTTATACGGCAATTTAACGAATGAACTTGAACGAAAAGCAAGGTTTAACGTAAAAATTACAAAACGCGATATGACGCGGAAAGTATTTTTTGATATCCTCCGAGCAGTATATATTGAAATACTTGATCATTTCGGATTCGCATTAGCACGTTATGTTGATATCTTTGTACGTTTGGCTGCAGAAAAATTTTCAGATACTGAAATTGAAAATTTATATAATGAAATAAGATCCGAAGTATTATTGCTTGGAATACATAATGTATCGGACGTATATTCTGATAAAATATTTTTTTCAAGGGCAAGGGAAATCATTGATCATGCTTTGGCAGCAAAAGGAGCCTCTTTTCCAACATCACAAAGCGAATTATTACGTCAGACAGAAGGTATTGGTGTAAAGATGCCGCTACCATAGCTTATTGACGAAGCAGATTGAATATGGCCATATATATTATTATGAATACCAATCTTTCCAAACTCGCGACTCTTGTCCGCTATTATATTCTTCAATCTACCACAAAGGCAGGGTCGGGTCATCCAACCACCAGCATGTCTGCCGCAGATTTAATGACAGCATTGCTTTTCGGTGGATTTTTTCGCGCAGATCTGAAAAATCCTTCCAATCCAAACAACGATCGCCTTATTTTTTCTAAAGGCCATGCCTCACCGCTTTTTTATTCGCTCTATACAGCCGCAGGAGTGGTGTCTGAAGATGATCTAAATTCACTGCGGAAATTTGGGAGCTCTCTAGAGGGACATCCCACAATGGCGTTTCCATACACAGAGGCCGCTACAGGATCTCTCGGACAAGGACTTTCTATTGGTGTCGGCATGGCATTGAACGCAAAGTATGTAGATAAACTCTCGTATCGGACCTATGTGCTGCTTGGTGATAGTGAGATGTCCGAGGGCTCTGTGTGGGAGGCCCTTTCGTCAGCTTCCTATTACAAACTAAACAATCTTGTCGCAATTTTGGATGTGAATCGCCTTGGCCAGCGAGGACAGACAATGTACGGGCATGATCTGAATATATATGAAGCTCGCGCAAAAGCATTTGGGTGGGATGTGCGTGTGATTGATGGACACAATCTTGAAGAAATTACGCAAGCATATACATACGCGCTCTCCGCAACCGAGAAGCCGGTCATGATTATTGCAAAGACTTTGAAAGGCAAAGGGATTTCTTTTATTGAAGACAAGGATGGATGGCACGGCAAAGCGCTCTCGCAGGAGGAATTTGAGAAAGCAATTGTGGAATTGGGAGAGATTGACAGCACGGCAAGCGGGAAGGTCGCAAAACCAGAGGAATTTCAGATTTCAGATTTCAGATTTCAGAATAAAAAACCAGATACCATATCTGCGCCATCATACGATCACGCAAAGCCGGTCGCCGCCAGGCGGGCGTATGGAAATGCTCTGGTCAGGATTTTTCCAAAATTTCCTGACATGGTAGTTCTTGACGCTGAAGTGAGCAATTCAACATACGCAGAGATTTTTAAGAAAGCGTACCCAGAACGGTTTTTTGAAATGTATATTATGGAGCAGAATATGGTAGGCGCCGCGCTCGGCCTTTCACGCAGAGGAAAGATTCCATTCGTTTCCACTTTTGCGGCATTTTTTTCTCGCGCGTATGATCAGATTCGCATGAGCCAGTATTCGGATGCAAACATAAAGTTTGCAGGGTCGCATGCGGGAGTATCAATTGGTGAAGACGGCGCATCGCAGATGGGGCTTGAAGATTTAGCAATGTTTCGTACATTGCTAGGAAGCGTTGTGCTGTATCCTTCTGATGCGTACGCGACTGAAAGAATAGTAGAAGAAGCGGCAAAGCATACGGGTATTGTATATATTCGTACCACACGAAAAGATACGGCGATTCTCTATGGTCCAGATGAAGCATTTCCTATTGGCGGGTCAAAGGTGCTTCAATCGTCAGACAAGGATGTGGCCACTGTGATTGGCGCCGGTATTACACTTTATGAAGCGCTTTCAGCGTATGAAGAACTGGCAAAAGAAGGAATCGCAATTCGCGTAGTTGATCTTTATAGTATCAAACCGTTAGATGTGAAGACCTTACAAGAATGCGCTTCTCAAACAAAAGCGCTCATCGTTGTGGAAGACCACTATCCCGAAGGTGGCATTGGTGAAGCCGTTGCCAGTGCGCTTGTGCGAACCAGCGCCTCTGTTGTGCATTCACTTGCTGTTCGAAAAATGCCGAGAAGCGGCAAGCCGGATGAACTGCTTGCCTACGAAGAAATCAATAAAGATGCGATAATAAAGAAAGTGAGAGAAATTTTGTAATGTATGCCCAGCACTAAACTTCAACTGTTGCCTTCCTTCATTATCCGCACTACTCCACTGTACACTAGGATTACCACACCTAATTCATTAGTATTTTTCACGTGTGTCGCAACGCAAATGCGATGAGTTGAAGATTTAGCGTGTACTATGCGACCTATAAATTTAAAATCAAAAATTTTTCTGGATGGAGGAAATGCCAAAGAAACCAAAGCCAATCTTGATCTTTTGGGATTCTTAGACGGACAAACTACAAACCCATCTCTCATTGCAAAAAATCCTGAAGCACGCAAGCGGATCGAGAAAGGAGAGAAATTTTCATCTAATGAGTTGTTAGGGTTTTATAAAGACATTGTTCAGGAGATTTCTGCGCTGATCCCGTACGGTTCAGTTTCTATAGAAGTATATGCCGATAATACAACAATAGCCGAAGATATGCTTGTGCAAGGACGTGAGAAGTACATGTG
>CAZKXN010000047.1:0-3680 GCA_964556905.1 uncultured Gammaproteobacteria bacterium | reverse complement strand
AGAAAACTTCCCACCACCCCCGAAGGATTGAAAGCAGCGCATCAGGCGGTTGCCGAAAAAATGCGGATCAATATGACTCTCGTGTTTTCTCAAGAGCAAGCAGCGGCAGTGTATGCGGCAACTCGCGGCGCGCGCAAAGGACAAGTTTTTCTTTCTCCATTTGTTGGCCGCCTTGATGACAGAGGTGAAGATGGAATGAGCTTAATAAAAAATATTCTTGAGATGTATAAAAAAGGCGACGGGCATGTAGAAGTTTTAACAGCAAGCGTGAGGAGCATTGACCATTTTTTGTATGCTCTTGCCTTGCAGTCGGATATTATCACTACTCCTGCAAAAGTTCTCAAAGAATGGCATGACACTGGAATGCCGATTCAAGGCAAAGATTTTCTATACGATTCTAAAGGATTGAAAGTATTGCCGTATCAAGAATTTGATTTGGCAAAAGAGTGGACTGAATTTGATATTAAGCACGAGCTTACGGATGCTGGAGTGCAAAAGTTTGCAGCCGACTGGAATGCGCTTTTACAATAATATGTCATCCCCGCCTACGCGGGGATTCAGTATGAAAAACTATCATTTCAAAAAAATCATTGATATTTCTCTCCCAATCCATGAGGGCATGATTACATATCCGGGGAATCCCGAAGCGCACATCAAACAACATAAAGGCGCGATGTCGGTTCATTCCACGATTGTGTTTGGTTCTCATACAGGTACGCATATTGATGCGCCTTCTCATGTATTTGAGAAAGGAAAGACACTTGATCAGATACCGCTTTCACAATTTATTGGCCCGTGCCGTGTTTTAGATTTTTCACAAGCCAAAGAAGCAATTACAGCGCAAGATTTGAAGGAGCATGGTATTAAAAAGGGCGAGCGGATTTTAGCAAAGACAAGTAATTCGCGAAGAGGCTTCAGGAAATTTTATGATGATTACATCTATCTTGACGGAGATGCCGCAGACTATCTCGCAAAAAAAGGGATAGCGTTTTTCGGCATTGATTCGCTTTCTGTTAAAAAGCGCGGCAGTACCGATTTGCGGCCTCACACTGCTCTGCTCAAGAAAAATATCCCGATCATTGAAGGATTGAATTTCAAAGGAGTGAAACAAGGCAGGTATTATTTTATCGGCTTGCCTTTGCGATTTGATAAACTTGACGGCTCCCCCATGCGGGCGGTACTGTGTGTCATTCAGCTTTGAATTACGAAACTGTCAATAATGCTCTTTCGTTGTCATTCCCTATATTGTGAAGGGCGGGAATCCAGAACTTTATTTTCCCATGTACCATATCACCATCGTTACTGTCGGCTCCCTCAAAGAATCTTACTGGAGAGATGCGGCAGCCGAATATATGAAGCGGCTGAAGCTCTACGCAAAACTCACTATTAAAGAATTAAAAGAAGAGCCGTTCAAAAATGAAAAAGATAAAAAACGAGTCCTTGCCGTGGAGGGCGCAAAGATCCTCGCGGCTATCCCAAACGATGCCGCATGTATATTGTTGGATATTGATGCAAAGCAAATGAGATCAGAGAAGTTTGCGGTATCCTTGCAAGAGATGGGGGATAGGGGCAATCATCTTTGCTTTATAATCGGCGGGCCACTCGGCGTAAGCGATAAAGTAAGACAAAAAGCAGGTCTTTTAGTGTCTTTATCCCAATTGACGTTCACGCATCAGATTGCTAGGATTTTGTTATTTGAACAATTGTATAGAGCAGTTACGATTATAAATCGTAAGACGTATCATTATTGATCTTTGAAAACGTACATTCTCCGAACCATTATGATATACTATGGAATATATTATTAAAGGGTTCATATGCTTACACTAAAAGAGCAAGCTTTAAAGCTTCGAAGGCAAGGTACGAGTTATAAAACTATTGTCAAGACGATCGGCGTCCCAAAAGCAACGCTTGCGGGATGGTTGAAGGGTTATAAATGGTCTGAAGTGATCAAACAGAAACTCACTAAAATTCAGAATCAAAATGCTCGTATTAGAATGATTGCAATCACTGATAAAGCACGGGAGCACCGGCGAGTTCTCTATCAAAATTACCGAGATCAAGCTCGATTAAATTTTGAAAAGCATTTTAAGGATCCAGTCTTCGTTGCTGGTTTGATGCTCTATTGGGGAGAGGGAGACAACAAACTTTCCAATGGACAAATCAGAATTTCAAATTCTGATCCAATGATTTTGAGATTTTTTCGTCAGTTTCTTTTTACTTATTTGCCAAAAATCTATTCGAAGATCAAAATGTCTCTCGTTCTCTACCCTGATTTGAAGGATTTGCAGTCACGTAGATACTGGTCAGAAAAGGTTGGCATACCACTTGATAGATTTATGAAAAGTCAGTATATTCAAGGTCGATCTACGAAAAGAACATTGCCACATGGAACAGCGCAAATCTATGTATGTAGTGCAGCTTATAAGCATCAGTTGTTAGAATGGATTGAACAAGCACGAAAATATATTCAACACGCGGGTATCGTATAACGGCTATTATGGGTGCTTGCCAAGCACCAGACAGGGGTCCGACTCCCCTTACCCGCTCCAAAGAAAAAACCATCACCCGAAGGTGATGGTTTTTTCTTTTTGAAAGGTGTGGGGATCGGACGGGCGTGAGAGCGGCCGAGTGAGCGTAGGCCGCGGTGCGAGAGCACCCCGGACCGCGAGTCGGATGCGAGCGGCGTGGAAAACGGTGAAAACTGGTGTCAGGAATAGTTTTTTTTATACATCATGACATCATGAAAAAAAACTATTCCTGATACCGTTTTCCTGCGCAGGGGCAGCGTTACACGGTGGCCTTGGGGAAAGGTGAATAGTTACGTACTGTTGACTTTACATTCGGCACAAAAGTAGTATTATAATGTATAAGAGTGTTTGAGATAATTCATTACATTATTTATTATGAACAAACCCTTGGAATGGGTTTTGCGAATATCGGTCGCAGGAGAGTTTATTGGTCATGGAATATTTGCCTTGCAAGGTAAAAAAGATTGGATCGGATGGTTTTCAAATTTTGGCATTTCGGATGCGACCCTTGCGGCACAACTTTTGTTTTTTGTCGGGATAATGGACGTTTGTCTTGCTATTCTCATTCTTGTGAGGCCTGTTCGCCTCGCGCTTGTGTGGATGGCTTTTTGGGGATTTTGGACAGCGCTTTTGCGTCCGATAGTTGGAATGCCTGTATGGGATTTTGTGGAACGTTGGGCTAATTGGGGGGCCCCTTTGGCTTTGCTCCTTTTGGTTGGTTTACCGAAAAACATAAAAGAATGGCTAAAATAATCTGCAATAATATAGTGAAGTATCCCCTTACATTGCTGTTTTGCGTCGGGGATGCCGAGCTTTCGCTTCAGCATAAGAGTACAGATATTGAAATTAAGCAAGCGGAGAAGGAAATCCAATGTTGTTTAGCATTGATTACATTTTAGTCCGCCACTCATGTCAAGACAGACCTGTAAAGAGGCGTTGTTTTGCACTTCGTCCGCAACTCAATGAATTAAAGATAACTTGTCGGTACAGATACACTTGCATTGCTTGAAAGTATGCATGGGTATATATTTAAGAAGATTAGGCCTTAGGGCTTGCAAAACAAATAACCTTCCCAATTTCATCTCATCTTTACATCATCTTTATTTGAAAAAAATCTTCAAAATATGACTATATTCTTCAAATTCTTTC
>CAZKXN010000046.1:0-9502 GCA_964556905.1 uncultured Gammaproteobacteria bacterium | reverse complement strand
TGAGCGGAACAACCGGCCGCGCAATATAAATTTGTCTATAATTTTTTCTTACTTGCAAAGCTGACGCAAGCGCGAGTAATGTTTTTCCCGTACCCGGCGCTCCCACGAGAATGACTCCTTTAGGAACGCGCGCGCCGAGATCTAAAAACTTTTTCGGGGTCTTGAGAAACTCAATAACCTCTTGCAATTCTTCTTTTGCTTCTTTTGCGCCTGCGACATCGGCAAATGTCACTTTTACTTTTGCTTCTTTATCAAACTGCCGCGCGCGGCTCATGCCAAACGACAGAGCGCGATTGCTTGCGCCTTGCACCTGACGGATCATCAGCCAGATAAAAAACGCAATAACGATAAATGGCAATACTAGAGTGACAAGCGTATTTATCCAAAAAGCGCCGCGAGAATCGCTGATTTCAATTTTGGTTTTTTTCAAAACCTCGGGGTCAACATTATAATTCTTTAGAAGCGTGCTTAAAGATTCTGCCGGCTCCTTATACACTACATGGCGTGGAGCGTCTTTTTCCTTGAGAAACACTGTCACAGTATCTCCGCGAACTTCAATCTTTTCTGATTTCCCTAAAATAATGTCTTCAACCAAAGTTTCAATGCCAACATTTTCTTTTTTCGGGATCTGCGAGTTTGTGTACAAACTGAAAAAACTCCCAATAGCAAACAGTACAACAAGAAACACTACTATATTCTTGATAATAGGATTTATTAACATTGGATTTTTAGGTGATTGCTTCTTATTCTTTTTGGACATCTGTTGTTGGCTGATCAGATAAAACATCTGCCGGGTTTTCTGCCGGCGCTTGCAAAGCGTCATGTTCTGACGTGGCGGTTTCTGCGGACGTGGCGGTTTCTGCGGTTTCTGCGGACGTGGCGGTTTCTGCGGTTTCTGCGGACGTGGCGGTTTCTGCGATTTCGGCGGACGTAGCGGACTCTGCGATTTCGGCGGACGTAGCGGACTCTGCGATTTCGGCGGACTCTGCGATTTCGACGGATTCTGCGGGCTCCTGTAAAATAGTTTGTTCAACTCTCTCGCTTTCTGTTTTCTTTCGCGAAAAAGCCTTGATGCTCAATCCAAGACGATGCTCTTCCGGTTCAATAGAGATAATTTGAAACTCCACACTATCTCCCGGTCTTGCGATTTCGTGAGGATCTGAAATGCTTTTAGAAGAAAGCTCGGAAACATGGGCAAGCCCATGAATCTCCGGATCAAGCTCAACAAAAAGACCAAACGGATTCACTTTTAATACCTTGCCAATCACTTTTTGACCGACGGAATAGCGATCCTTCACCCGTTTCCATGGGTCATCAATAAGTTTTTTCATGGAAAGAAACACTTTTGGCCCTTCAATCTTTATAATTTCCGCCCTGATATTCTGCCCTTGCTGAACTACATCGCGAGGATCGTCAATGCGCTGCCATGCAAGTTCTGAAATATGAACCAATCCTTCCAAGGAATCTCCAAACTGCACAAACGCTCCAAACGGAGTGATTACAGACACCGTCCCTTCAACAACATCGCCAACTTTATATTGCGACATGACATCTCTGTGCTGTACTTCCCACGCGGCCTTTTCTGAAACAATGAGTTTCTCTTCTTGCTCGTTCACATCAATCACTTTTACGTCAAACAATTCTCCGATATACTGGCGGAGACGTTCAAGAATCTTATTTTTATCTCCGCCCTGAATGCGCGGATAATGCTCCGGGCTCAACTGCGACACAGGCATAAAGCCGCCGACATTGCCGCATGACACCATAAGCCCCCCCTTGTTTGCATCAAGAATTTTAACGCTTACAATTTCATCGCCTTTCATAAGATCCGTAAGATGATCCCATGCCTTTTTGTGGCCAGCGGCGCGGAACGATAATTCAAGCATCCCCTGCTCATTCTCAATATCAAGCACTGTGGCGGATACTTCATCGCCTTCCTTAAGATGGGAATATTCGCCAGATTCATCAATAAGCTCTAAGCCGCGGACAATTCCTGTTGTGATGCCGTCAATATCAAGGACTGCTTCATTTTTTGACGCATGCAATACTTTTCCTGTGACTAAATCGCCAACCTTGGGCAATGTTTGCGAGTACTGTTCAAGCAGTTCTTTCATCGGATGAATTCCCATATTCGCAATGACATGAGATTCCTGAAGCTGTGTTTGCTGGTTTGACATATTATGAATTAGTTATGAATAAACGAAAGAAATTTTATTATTTCAAAACAAACATGGTGATAAGAATTGCAACAATATTGACGATCTTGATCATGGGATTGATTGCCGGCCCCGCAGTGTCTTTATATGGATCGCCGACTGTATCTCCTGTCACTGCCGCTTGATGCGCCGGAGATCCTTTGCCGCCAAAATTCCCTTCTTCAATATATTTCTTTGCGTTATCCCATGCCCCGCCGCCTGATGTCATTGAAATCGCAACAAAAATTCCTGTGACAATGGATCCCACAAGAAGACCTCCAAGGGCAACCGCGCCATCTTTGCCAAACGCAAACCAAATCGCAATAGGAGCGCCGATTGGAATTAGTGAAGGAATAATCATTTCTCTAATAGCGGCCTTTGTCACAATATCAACTGTGCGCGCATAATCCGGTTTCGCAGTCCCTTCCATAATGCCTTTTATTTCTCTGAACTGCCGCCGAACTTCTTCAACGACTTTACTGCCGGTTTTCCCAACCGCTTCCATACAAAGAGCCGCGAAGTAATACGGAAGAAGGCCTCCAATAAAAAGACCGACAAGAACCGCCGGATTATTGATTGAAAAAGAAAGTCCCTCTGGCAACGCATGAGTGTAATCGGCAAATAATACGAGCGCCGCAAGAGCTGCAGAGGCAATGGCATATCCTTTTGTCACAGCTTTTGTGGTATTTCCTACCGCATCAAGAAGGTCGGTGACAGCGCGCACTTCCGCAGGAAGATTTGCCATTTCGGCAATTCCGCCGGCATTGTCAGTAATCGGTCCGTATGAATCAATGGCTATAATAATTCCTGCCATAGAGAGCATGGCAACAGCGGCAACTGCGATTCCATACAAGCCAGCAAATCCATACGCACCTATGATAGCCGCGCATATCACAAAAACCGGCAATGCGGTAGATTTCATGGAGACCGCAAGTCCGCATATAATATTTGTCGCATGACCTGTCAAAGAGCTTTTAGCAATTGATTTGACCGGAGAAAACTTTGTTGATGTGTAATATTCAGTAATCAAAACCATGAGCGCTGTTACGCCAAGGCCGATAAGCGCGGAAAAAAAGAGTTCGCGTGTGCCATACACACCGTTTCCTTTCATTAGCCATTCTGTCGCAACATAAAACGCGCCCGCTGATATGATCCCTGACACAAAGAGCCCTCGGTACAGAGCGCCCATGATATTTTTTCCACGCCCCAAACGAATAAAAAATCCTCCGATGATTGAGGTGATAATTGATATTCCGCCAAGAACGAGCGGATACAGCACTGCCGCATCAAATCCGCTGAACGTGTACGCGCCAAGAACCATGGTGGCGACTACCGTAACCGCGTAGGTTTCAAAAAGATCAGCAGCCATTCCGGCGCAATCACCCACATTGTCTCCCACGTTGTCAGCTATTACTGCTGGATTGCGAGGATCATCTTCGGGAATGCCTGCCTCAACTTTTCCTACCAAATCAGCGCCAACATCCGCCGCTTTTGTAAAAATACCGCCGCCAATACGAGCAAATACAGAGATCAAACTTCCTCCGAATCCAAGTCCGATCAGGTGCAGTACATTCCCTGTCAAAGCATAAAAGCCGGCAACGCCTAAAAGCGCCAACCCGACCACAAGAAGGCCGGTCACCATGCCGCCATGCACTGCCAATGAAAGAGCGCAGGAAAGCCCCTGACGTGCGGCTTGGGCGGTACGTACATTTGCTCTGACAGAAATATGCATACCAATATATCCAGCAAGACCAGAACATACAGCGCCGATCACAAACGCAAAAGCAGTTGGTATATCAATAAACAAACCGATCAAAATGGCTACAATAAGCGCGACTAAAAAAATAGTGCGGTATTGGCGATTTAAGTATGCTTTTGCGCCCTCTTGAATTGAAGTCGCGATTGAGCGCATACGATCTGAACCTGCTGGTTTTGAAAGCACATTGCGCGCGAGCAACAATCCATAGAGTATGGACAATGTTCCACTGCCGAGCGCAAATATGAGTTCTTTAGGCATAAAAATAGATTATAGGTTTTAATCTTCAGATGACGAATCAACGACTTCTTTTATCGTATCCGCGGATTCGTATAAATCGTCTTGCAAGGAATCTTTTTCATCACTTTTGTGCTCTTCGCTTTCAAGCGAATCCTCTTTTTTCTCCTGCGATTCATCTATTTTGGCGTTTGCGCGCACTTCAATATTCCATCCGGTAAGCTGCGACGCGAGCCGCACATTTTGACCTGCCTTGCCGATAGCAAGAGAGAGTTGGTCGTCAGCCACGAGCACGCGAGCGAATTTCGCATGTTCATCAAGTTCAATGCTCGTAACTTTGGCTGGGGAAAGCGCGTTAGAAATGTAGCGAGACAAATCCTCATCAAAAAGGATAAGGTCTACTTTTTCGCCTCCAAGTTCGGCAACAATCGTTTGAATGCGGCTTCCTCGCTGTCCGATACACGAACCAATAGGATCTATTGACTCTTGATGCGAAACTACCGCTACTTTTGCGCGATTCCCTGCTTCTCTAGAAACAGCTTTAATCTCAATCGCTCCGTGGGAAATTTCCGGAATTTCAGCTTCAAAAATCTTTTTCACAAATCGAGGATGCGCGCGTGAAACAATAATTTCGGCTCCCTTTGAAAAAGATTGCACTGAAATCACATATACTTTGATGCGGTCGCCCGAATTATACCGCTCCTTGGAAATCTGTTCAGAAAGAGGCATAATTGCTGTCACCTTTCCAAAATCAATCAATACGCGGTGCTCTTCGCGGCGCTGTATTGTGCCAATCGCGATAGTGTCTTGTTTTTCTTTGAATTGATTAAAAAGAATTGAACGCTCGGATTCCCGATCTTTTTGTATCAACACTTGTTTTGCTGTCTGCGTTGCCATCCGGCCAAAAGCATTAAAATCCGGAGCGGGAAATTCAGTGCGAATCTCTTCGCCTAAAACAGCGTCGGATTTTATGCTTTGCGCTTGTGTAAGCGTAATTTGAGTTTTTGGATTGAAGCGGCGTTTCGGCTCTTCACCTTCTACAAGTTCATCTGCTTCATCGTCAAGGACCTCTTCTCCCTCTTTGAGATCCTCTACAACTTCCTTGACATCAAACACGCGGAATGTTCCTTTTTTGATATCAAATTCTACCTTTATATTTTCATCTTTCTTGGCAAAATCTTTCCTGTACGCGGCCGCCAAAGCAGCTTCAAGGGCTTCCACAACTTGTTCCTGCGGAATGCCTTTGTCATCACAAATCTGTTTAATTGCTGAAGCAATCGGATTGTTCATACTATGAATTCATGCCCCCTTTTTAATGTCTGCGCGCGCTGGGGTGATATTATAAATAAAACTCCTAAAATAAAATAAAAAAGATAGTCTACATAATGTAACTATCCTATTAAGATATTCTATAGAAAAAACAATTTTTCGTCAATGGGTACGTTTTATCTTGCCTTGTCCAATGCAACATGAGCCCCAAATGACACATTGACACGCGCTGTTTGACAAAAAGGACCGCTTCGTACTAGTATTCATGATGATGTTACTAACACCCAAACGGTTTCTGCTATGACACAAGCAATTCAAAAACACTTATTTGACAACGTTGTTCCGGGCATGACGATTCGCGTGCATCAAAAAATCCGCGAGATAAATCCAAAAGGTGAAGAAAAGGAGCGTGTTCAAATCTTTGAAGGATTTGTATTGAAACGCAAAAACGGCTCTTCGCCGAGCGCTACTGTCACTGTACGAAAAATTTCCTACGGGGTGGGTGTAGAAAAAATTTTTCCACTCTATCTCCCGTCAATCACAAAGGTTGAAAAAATAAAGCAGGCTCGCGTGCGCAGAGCAAATCTAGCATACACTAGAAAATACAAAAAAAAGCTTATAGAAAAACCGCTCGCATAACTCGCGAGCGGTTTTTCTGCGCAGGCGTGAAGCATATTGATTGGGATGACGAGCGAATAAAAGGTATTAAACCCCAGAGCAAGCTCTGGACTCGGGGTCTCTAATCGGTAACCCAGCAGCAAGCTGTCGTGGTATTAAAAAGAATCAATCATTTTCTCAAAGTTGGCGGGCGCGCAACAAAAACCATGTTTTTCATTTCCGATATGCAGAAAAGGAATCTTTACAGATAGTAAAAAAAATGTATCATAGTAGTCAACTGATTATCCTTTCGCGAAAAATAAAAAAATTGAAAAACTTGTTAGTATGGAGGGATTTTCGTTTTAAATATGCGCGGGTGGTGAAATGGCAAACACACTAGCTTGAGGGGCTAGCGGGAGCAATCCCTTGGAGGTTCGAGTCCTCTCCCGCGCACCAGTAGTAACTTTTTGAGAATCAGCCCAGCCACCGCTCGCTCCGCTCGCGTGTCCCACAGAAAAATGTTCTCCGCTTTTTTGATTTTGCGCGCGCCCGATTTTTTCTTCTAAATGGAAGAGAACATTTTTCTGTGGGTCTCTGCCCTCAATTCTTCGGGCAGGTGGCTGGGCTTCAATACGGACTCGGCAAAGCGAAAAAACTAATTTTCTGGGGGAAAGGATTTTTCGCTTTGCCTCGGCTGATTTCCCGCCCGCAGGAGGGGTCTGGGGAGGAATGCGGGCGGGATTCCGAATTTCGTTTTTCGGAAAATTTGCGCCCACAAAACTAAAACAATTCCTTAATTTGATTTTGCTAAAATTTTGGTGTAACATCATAGTAGTAACAGGTTAATGGATACTCCACTATAATGTTAATCTTTTAATAAAGGTATGTCAAACAACCAAAATTTAGCAAACAACATAAAGAAATTGCGCGAAGCAAAAGGGCTTTCGCAGGAAAAACTGGCGAGATTGGCCGATGTCGCCAACAATACGCTTATTAAAATGGAATCTGGCGAAAATCAGAATCCAACATTAGACACTCTCAAAAAGGTTGCGAAAGCCCTTGATGTGAGCGTTGATGATTTAATAAATTAGGTTTATAATTAACTTCAATAATATATGGACAAACTTTTAACGCTCACTGCTTCGCAAGGTTATTTGCTTCTCGCCGTTTACGGCGTGATTATGATAGCGGTTACTTACTTTTTTGCTCGTTGGAAAAGGTATCGTTCAATTCAAGGATTTTTGGTCGCAGAAAGGAATGTGAGTTGGTGGCTGGGAGCGGCAAGTATTGCCGCGTCGTGGATTTGGGCACCAGCATTATTTATTTCTGTTCAATCAGCTTATCAACAAGGATTGCCCGGAATTTTTTGGTTCACATTTCCAAACATTATTGCGCTTTTGATTTATATTTTCCTTGCGCCAAAAATCCGCGAAAAAATGCCATTCGGTTATACGCTTCCGCAATATATTAGGCACCGCCTGCAAAGTGAAAAAGTTCACAAGATGTATTTGTTTCCATATTTTTTCTATCAACTCATGGCGGTAACTGTCCAATTATTTGCAGGCGGACATCTTGTATCTTTTCTTACTGGTATTCCATTTATCACCGCCATGTTAATTATGGCGGCGACAGTTTTAATTTATGCTTTTATTTCGGGACTGGAATCTTCATTTGTAACTGACTTCATTCAATTTATTTCGATTGTTGTTGGCGTTGTGGTAGTTGTTCCTTGGGCTATCTCCGCCGCGGGTGGTTGGTCGGCAGTAAATCTTGGTTTGGGCGGAGTGACTGGGCAATTCAGAAATATTTTTGATCCGGGCGTTGCCTTTTCTTTCGGTATTGTCACGGCTATTGGTTTAATTTCTGGTGCTATATCCGACCAACAATATTGGCAACGAGCATTTGCTATCAAAAAAGAAAATCTCGTTAAATCATTTGTGTTCGGTGCAATAATGTTTGGTATTGTTCCTATCGCACTATCAAGTTTAGGATTTTTAGCGGCGAATGGTGCTTTAGGAATTACTTTGCCAGCAGGAGTAGATGTTTCGTTGATTGGCGTAGCCGCAGTTAGCCAATTGTTGCCACTTTGGGCTATGGGATTATTCGTTGTTATGCTTTTGAGTGCTTTATATTCAACTCTTGATTCGGGAGTAGTGGCAACAAGTTCTTTGTATGTTACCGATGTCGTCAAATATTCAGATCGAGAAAAAGAGATTTTGGAAAAAATAGACAGAGGAACACAACTTACTTCAGAGGAAAAATCTATTGGAGAAAAACTTGACGACAGAGGCGTAAAAAATTCGAGGAAAGCGATGTTTTGGATAACGATTTTAGGATTATTGGTAGCTCTCGCGGCAAATTATATTCCAGGTTTTGGCTTAAAACATTTGTGGTGGATTTTTAACACGATTGCCGCGTGTGTTGTTGTGCCAACAATTTTGAGCTTGTACTGGAATAGATTGGACGCGAGAGGAGTATTTTGGGGAGTGCTTACCGCTTTCGTGATAGGTGTTCCACTTTTCATCTACGGAAATATCATTGACAAGCCGGTTTGGATTGTCGGAGCTTCACTGTTTATTATTGCGGTAAGCACTGGTTTTTGTTTGGCGATGCCAAAGAAAAATTCCGAGAACTTGGTTTCATGTAATTCATAAAATCATTTTTTATTATTAAGTAAAGGAACAAAAATATGAGCATAGAAAACCCTTTCAGTAATCCAACTCCTCCGCAGGAGCAAGCATCTAAGCCAGAGGAAAGAGAAACGGTCGTTGAAAATCCGAGAGATGTATTCCTCGGCACTTTAAAGGATGAACTTTCTGCTATGGAAAAAGCAGGAAGAATCTCGCCCAAACAGGCAGAAGAAAAAAGAAAAAATGCCGAACTAATAGAAACTGGATTTTCTGACGATCCAAAATATGACGCACTTCTTTTTTCTAGAGCAGGCGTCGCTAATGAAACAGAGCTTGTCGCAATCTTTGACAAGAAAAATGCAGAAACAGAATTGTCCGTCCCTGAAAATCCAGAAGTTGATAGTTCGGTAGCTGATTTTGTTGGTGTTACCGAATCTGCACGACACGCATATGGCGAGCGAATGGGAAAGGATATTTCGGAAGCGGAAAAACTAGAATTGATACAAGCAGTTCTTAGCAACGGAAGGGTCAGGAGATATTTTAAGAGTATCGTCCCAAGAGTCAAAGAGGGTTTGACTGTGGAAGAAATTATCGCGCAAGACCGAGCAGAAGTTGAAAGAAGAAAAGAAATCACGGGCAAGGAAGAGACATTTGAGACCACCTTGCGACTAGCTGAAATAGTGGTCCAAAACGCAAAAGAGAAAAAAGAATTGTAATTTGATATTTTCATTTTGTATTTGCTTTGCGCAATTTTTTAATTGAATGCCGCCAAAGAAAAATTGGAAATTGTTAAATCTCGCGGCGAAGCCGCTCCGAAT
>CAZKXN010000045.1:1370-9653 GCA_964556905.1 uncultured Gammaproteobacteria bacterium | reverse complement strand
GAAGCTGGCCAAAATCATAGGCTTTTTCGTTAAGGTAATTGTGAAAGGTCAATAGAGCCATCCTTTAATTTATCATGCTTCAAAGTAGGGAATAAAATCACTTCCTTGAGATTATTAGAGTCGGTAAGCAGAGCGGTAAGCCGGTCTATGCCGATACCCAAACCGGCAGTGGGCGGGAGTCCATGCTCAAGAGCTTCAATATAATCATCGTCTTTGAGGTGCGCTTCCTGGTCCCCCTTTTTACGATTTTTTTCCTGCTCAATGAAGCGATTCATTTGGTCAATGGGATCATTTAATTCTGAAAACGCATTTACAATTTCTTTGCCCTGCGCAATAAGCTGAAATCTCTCAACAAGAGAAGAGTCGCTCTTTTTTCTTTTCGCAAGAGGCGAGAGCGCGGCAGGATGGTCAATAAGAAATGTCGGCTCAATAAAATTGCCAAGCACATAATTTTTTGTAAGCTCATCAAGCATGGCGCCGTGAGATACAAGTTTGTCTTTATCTATATTTCGCTCAATGCACGCAGGACGAAGCTCATGTTCGTTTCGCAGAATGTCCATCGCTATTCCAGTATGCGTATGGAGAGCGTCAAGATAGGTAATCCGGGTAAACGGCTTATGCGCGCTGGGAGTGTCTGGCTTTAGGGTCCTTACAATACGCATAAAAAGTTCTTCAACTAAATCCATAAGCTGTTTGTAATCAGTGTACGCCATATACGCTTCTGCTATGGTAAATTCCGGATTATGCGAGTTGTCAATACCCTCGTTTCTAAACGCCCTTCCGATCTCAAATACTCGTTCATAGCCGCCTACAATCAAACGTTTAAGAAATAATTCAGGGGCTATGCGCAAGTACATATTTTGATTCAGAGAATTGTGGTGTGTTGCAAATGGCCGCGCGTTCGCGCCTCCAGGAATCTGTTGTAAGATCGGAGTCTCAACTTCAAGAAATTCTTTTTCTGTAAAAAAGTTTCGTAGCTCACGTATAATTGCGCTTCTCTTCTTAAATATTTCTCTCACGGAGGGATTCGCAATAAGATCTAAATATCGCTTGCGATACCGCGTTTCCACGTCGCTCAAACCATGCCATTTTTCCGGCAGAGGCAAAAGCGATTTTGCAAGCATTGTTATTCCTTCAACGTGAACTGTTTTTTCTCCCAAGCGAGTGCGGAATAACGCGCCTTTTACTTGAATAAAATCTCCGATATCAACAAGATCGTCAGTAAGCATAAAATCGTTTTGAGGCACAGAATCCCTTTTTACATATATCTGCAGACGCGCTGTCGCATCCTCAATTGTTAAAAAAATCGACCCGCCATGTTTACGGATCATCCGTATTCTTCCCGCTACGCATACTGTCTGTTTGTTTTCAAACAGACCGTCAAAATTCAATAAGCACTCATTGCATGTATGGGTACGATCCACAGAGCTTGGGTACGGATGCAAGCCCAATTTTCTGATTGTTTCAAGTTTTTTTATCCTAGAATTGCGTTCTTTCATAAGAAGCGAAGCGGTGCTTTTACTTCAAAGTGTTTATCTGCACTCTAAAATTGAAACTGTGGAAGAATGTCCTATGCTGTTGTCCCGTCCGAGGCGAATGCCAAGGAAGGGCCGTACTTCGCTGTGGCTCTGGATGACGCAAGAACGTTTTTTTACACTCCCAAATTACTCAATCTCAATAATACTGTATGCAAAATCACCTTTAGGCGCGCGAACAAGCACTGTTTCTCCGCGAGCTTTATTCAGGAATGCTCTTCCGAGCGGAGATTCATTTGAAATTTTGAATTGAGACGGATTTGCTTCTTCAGTTCCAACAATGGTGTACTCGCATATAGCGCCATTGCACTCAACGCGCACACGAGAGCCCACGCGCACGAACTGCGAACCGCTTGCTCCTTCTTGGTCAATAAGCACTGCGTCCTTAAACACAGCTTCCATTCCCGCTATTTTTACTTCCAGCATTGCTTGAGCATCTTTTGCTTCTGCGTATTCTGCGTTTTCTTTGAGATCGCCAAGCTCCTTTGCCGCCGAAATACGCTCAATCACATCTCTGCGTGTGTTTGTTTTGAGGTGTTCCAGATCTTGTTGCAATTTTTTTAATCCTTGTTTTGATATATAGTGCGGCATACGCGTAAATACTACTTAGTTAGCGGCGTTTTGTCAAGGAAATACCATTGTAAAATATCGTATGCGACTGAAATCGCTGATTTGCTCCCTTCTTCTCCTTGTTCAACCAAAACTGTGATGACAATCTGCGGATTCTCATACGGCGCCCAGCCGGTAAACCATGCATGAGCAGGGCTGTTTTTTTTCCATTGTGCGGTTCCTGTTTTGCCGGCGCTTGAAAATGGCAGAAGCGAAAGCCGTTTTGAGCTTCCCGAAAGCGCACCTTGCCTAAGACCTTTGCGCACGTGCTGGACTGTTTCAGGCAGGAAAATTCCTGACCGCAATATTCGCGGAGAAACAGAAGTTCCTTTTACAGCGTTTGCGGCGCTTACTTCTTTCACAAGATGAGGCACATAGCTTGTGCCTCCATTTGCAAAATAACTAGTATAGGCATTAACCTGCATTGGCGTGACAACAATGTCGCCCTGCCCGATTGAAGTATGGTATGTGTCTCCGATATACCATACTTCACCTTTCACGTTTTTTTTCCATTCAGGAGAGGGGACAAATCCGTCTTCCTCGCTTGGAAGATCAATGCCTGTGATTGATCCCAAGCCCATATCTTTAAGATAGCGCGCAATAAGATCAATTCCCAATCCGGTAAACGATTGATACCCGCCGCTAATCATATAAAAATATGTATTCACTGATTCGGCCAGCGCCTTCGTAATATCGGTGCGTCCATGACCTCCCTGTTTCCAATCAGGGAAAAACCATTTTCCCACGCGGATTCCTCCACTGCTTATTATAGACGTGGCGGGCGAAATAATACCATAATCAAGCGCAGCCGCCGCAATGATCATTTTTATAGTGGAACCTGGTGGATATTCACCTCTTGTTGCGCGCGGAAAAAGCGGAACATCAGGATCGGAAATCAACTTTTGATATTCATCGCGTGATATGCCGCGAGCAAACATATTGTTATCGTACGATGGCATGCTTACAAGCGCGAGTATCTCGCCGGTTTGCGGCGAGGATACAATCACTGCCCCCTTTCTTGTTCCAAACTTTTTTAACACATCTTTTAACGCTTGTTCTGATTTTTTCTGTAGATTATAGTCTAGAGTCAAGACAATGTTTTTGCCGTCTACCGCAGGTCTTTCGGCAATAATACTTTGTTCAAAACCGAGAGCGTCAATTTCCACTTTTTTTTCTCCGAATATTCCGCGCAGATCATTCTCATACACTGCTTCAAGTCCGTCTTTGCCTAGCATGTCATTTAATTGATACACATCCTTTTTTAACGCGTATTCCTCTTTTGTGATACGACCGGTATATCCTATTGCATGCGAAAGACTTTGGACGCCGCCAAACGCATACATCCGAATTTCTTCAGGCACAAGTTCAACTCCATCAATGTTGTTTAGCCGTGTTGCAATGATTAGAGCTTGATTGCGCGCAATAGAGTCTTTAAGCACAACAATGGATCCATTCGCAACAGAACTTGCCATTGCATCCTGGATTTCAATCAGAGGAAGTTCAAGGATACGCGAGAGAGTGAGCGCCAGCTCGTTTCTTTCGGATATCAATCGCGAAATTTCAGAGGGATTGAGGCGAACTGTGAAATTAGGAGCGTTACCCACCAAGCGCTTTCCGTTTCTATCAGTGAATGTTCCCCTCTTTGCCTCAATTCTATATTCACGGATTTGATTGCGCTGGGAAAGTCCGGAAAATCCACTTCCTTCAATTACTTGAAGTTCAACAGAGCGGACAAAAAAAAGCCCCAATACGCTTACTATGAATACAAAAGAGATAGCGCGGGTTTTTTTAGAAATAGTAACGCCTAAAAACGCGCGGTTATTGCGATTTTTTATATCAACGCAAGACTCCACCCAATCAGTCTGCGCGCCTCGGCTCATAGTCAAGCCGGTATGGGGGTGTTGAATGTTCATATCCTAAAGAACAGTGTCAACAGCATACCCAAAACGCTTTTCAAAACGGCGGGCAATGATATAGCAAAAAAATAGAACAAAAAACTGGAATATAATCCATGACGCGCGCAGTAAAAAAAATAATTGAGCCGATGGAAGAGTGTATGATGAAGATGGCAATACACTGTAAAGAAACCAAAAAATCGCATATTCGCCGAATGTGAACGCAATGACCAAAATCGCGCTTACGGACAGAAAAGAAGCAATCGTGCGATGCGAGAAAAGCGAGGAAATAAGTGATTTTCCGACAAGCACGGTTGCCGGAAAAAGGAAAAGATAAATGCCGAATGCAGGCGAATAGAGATCCAGAAAGAATCCAATCATTGACGCAATCAATGCAAGTTTTTTAGTATCCCAGAAAAAAAGCAATATAAAAACAGGCCAGAGAAGTATTATGTGATCCGCTCCCGCCTCAAGCACAAAGATATACGACAAAATCAGATACGCAGACAGTATCGTTATAAACATCGCGCAATGAATATATTAATTTTACACCCGTTATTTGAACACGGATGAAAATTTCGAAGCCATTAATTTTTTTAGCGCGTCAAGTCCGCGCACAAACGCGTCTTTTGTATTGTACTCCAGTTTGTGCTTGTCAGAAATTATCGCATCATCAATGGAAACGCGCAGAACGTTTTGATTTCCGTCAATTGTAACACGCACTGTGCCATCTTTTGACACTCCTTGGACAACTTCTTTCGCAAGAGCTGATTGGAGCTCTCGCGCTTTTTTTATATCGTGTAATTTATCAAATATTCCCATATTGGGGCAGTGCGCTAAGGGTTTGGAAATAAATAACGTTTCCAAGTTCGCTCAAATTTATGGCACTATTTATTTGAAAAAATTTGAAGAATATAGTCATATTTTGAAGATTTTTTTCAAATAAAGATGGTGTAAAGATGAGATGAAATTGGGAAGGTTATTTGTTTTGCAAGCCCTTATATAAGGGCTAATGGACAAGCGTCATGGTTATGCCTTTTTGCCGCACAGATATATCTCCCGTACAACACCAAAAGATTTGCAAACTCAAACCAAACTTTTTTTGGAACGATATTCATCAAATCTTTTTCAATCTTGACTGGATTTGTATGGGTTGTCAAGTTGAGCTGGCGTGCAAGGCGCGCAACATGAGTATCAACAGTAATTCCTTCCACTGTTCCGTACAGGTTTCCCAAGACAACATTTGCCGTCTTTCTAGCTACACCCGGCAGTGTAAGAAGTTCACTCATAGAAGAAGGCACTTTGCCTTGAAACTTTGTTTTTATAATGCGTGCCGTCGCAATGATATTTTTTGCTTTTACGCGAAAAAATCCTGTGGAATAAATATCCTTTTCAAATTCATACCGCTTCGCGTTCGCAATACTGCCAAAGGTTTTATATTTCTTAAAAAGAATTTTTGTCACCTCATTCACTTTTTTATCCGTGCATTGGCTAGAGAGCATGACAGCGACGAGAAACTGCCAAGGGGTTTTATATCGCAATTCTGTTTTCGGCGCGTTTGGGAATAACTGTTTGAGAATGCTAAAAATTTTCAGCGCCTTTTTTTTCCTTTCTATAAGCATTTTCTTGTCGGTTTACATCTATTTCACTTCAGCGCCAGCTTCTAGTATTCTATCCGTACACACGAGAACAGGACCGCCTTCGCTGTCCGCGGCTAAAAGCATTCCTTGGCTTTGCAAGCCCATCATAATTCGCGGCGCGAGATTTGCGACAACAACGATTTGGCGTCCAATCATGTCTTCCGGAGTATAGACAGCGCCAATACCAGCAACTATTTGGCGATCCTCTCCTCCGATATCCACAGTAAGATTCAAAAGTTTCACAGACCCATCCACGCGCACCGCTTGGCGTACAGCGCCTACGCGAAGTTCAAGCTTTGCAAAGTCATCGTACGTGATTATTTCCTTCATATAAAAATTTCCACGGAAAACCATGCTTCAAAGGAACGCTAAACCCTGCCGCGCCTTTATGTCCTCCGCCGCCGTACTTAAGAGCTAATTTAGAAACATCAATTTTTCCGTCAGAGCGCAGTGAAACATGGATCTTGCCGTTTCTTGCGTGCCAACTAATGCCAAACGGCGCTTTTCTAATGCTATACAAACCATTCGCAAGTTCAGAATAATAGATTGGGCTATTGATGGCAAGTGTGCGGTAGCCGTCAAAGTCCACTGGCATGGCGTATGACAATGTCTTACTCACTATCCGCTGTTCGGTTTTGAGTATCATGGCTCCAACAGCTATAATTTCCTTGCGTTTTTTGCTATTCTCTCCAGATTTTATAAAATCATCCCATGATTTGAAATTTTGCTCAACCACTCCAAGATAAGAAATAATCTCGCGTGTGCGCGACTTTTGAAATACAAACAGATCATGGTCCTCTATCGCCTCAAGAAACAAAGGGGGCTTTTTGAGGGGGTGGAAATACATCCACGCAAGCATACAGCCGGAATGCGTAAGGGAAAATTTATATTCATGCGCCTCTTTCGCCGCACGCTGGTGGCTTTCATGATGATCCAGCACTATAAGCCGCAGCGCATTTTTTTTGATGGCGCGCATCTGCGTCGCAGAATACGTAAAGTCTATAAAATACAAATCTTTGCCGCTTAAATCCCTTGGCAGAGGTTCTTGGTGTTCAAGTGCCCTATATTCCGCTTTATTGCCAAACTTTTTCCATGCCGCCCATGCGCCGGAAAATCCATCAAAACAATCATTGTGATAAAGCACTAATGTACGTTTCATGCAACAGAGTTAGGGCTATGTATTATTTCAAAAGCGCATCAACACTCCATGCTCCGCCTCCTGAAAAAATCAACGCAAGAGTTACAGCCAAAAGAATAAAATCAAATTCCCATCCTCCATCTCCGGCAAAAGGTTTTTTCCATTTGAAAATCTTAAAGTACATTGCGCCGATCATTACAACAGCAAGAGCAATCGCGGCAAATTGAGTGAAGACGCCGAATACAATCGCAAACCCGGCAATTGGCTCAACAATAGATAATATCCGCATGATATTTAGCATCTGCGCAGGCATCTGGTCGGAAGGCCGCATATTCCATAAGCCAAATTTCATCATTCCGTGCTTTAGAAATACTATCCCAAGCGCTATGCGCAAAAGAGCAACTCCATAATCACTATACCCAAGAAGAGAGTTAAAAAAATCCATATAAAAAAGTTAAGATTTAATGTAATGTAATGTAGTGCTGTAGAAAAACTGTTTTTATACCCCCTGTGTCATTCCCGCGAAGGCGGGAATCTAGACTCAAGAATGATGCTTTTATTTACTGGATCCCCGCCTTCGCGGGAATGACAACTAAAACGTCATTTTTCTATAGTTTCAATGTAAAACAGCGCCCCTACGGAACATGGCTCATCCATTCTATACAAGCAGTATATATTATCCTATTTTTTTGTTCAATATCCAGTTAGTGTTCTTGTAAGAAATTGTGTCAAAAGTGATGCCCGTAACCGCTTTCATCTACTTCAAGGAATGCTTCACCGTTCAAATATACTGTGCGCCCGTCTTTGCTCCAATAAATAACGACTGGTTGTTGTTCTGGAATCCGTACACTTGTCATACGTACTTGCTTTCCAAACCCCCAGACGACAAAAAGCTCGTAATCCGTTTCTTGGAAAAAACAATGGTGTTTTTAGCAAAGACTTGACATAGCGAATCCGTTTTACACGTTTACACCGTTTAGTTTACACTACATTTGTTCTTCGCGTTTAATGCCTTCAGCAATATACTTCTTCAACAAGGATTGGTATGGCACATGCAACTCATTTGAACGTTCTTTCAGATTGACTAACAGATATTCGGGTAGCCGGATAGAGATAGCGCGAGATGTTGGCTTGAGATTCGGAAATGCAACACGAACAAAATCTTTCGGCTCAAAAAACTTTGTTAAATCATGTTTTGACTAAAATTCTCGTTCAGCATCCTCTGACTTAAATATTGGAAGTTTACGTTTCTTCTGCATATAATGTTCGTTCTTTACGATTAAGATCTCGAGCTGATATGATTCTTACAATAGTTTTTCGCAGTGTAAAAACTGCGAAGAGAATCCTTCCTTTCTTTGTAGCGCCAATCAGGGAATAGCGAGCTTCAATCTTTCGGACGGGGATTATAACAATGTCTCCTGTAGATTTTGCTAATTCCATTAGAAAGTATTTAAATTATACTAATT
>CAZKXN010000045.1:0-1360 GCA_964556905.1 uncultured Gammaproteobacteria bacterium | reverse complement strand
AGTCGTACATGTTACGGAGAAAGAAGAAGAAAATATCTAATGCATATCTTAATTTGTAAACTTGAATGGTTTATTAAAGGTTCGGATTTGAGTTTGAACATTAATTGAATTTGATCTGCTCATGCAGGACATCCTTTGCAATTTTCTTGTGAGGATCAAAAAAAATTTCTTCGCACTCCTCATTCGTGACTTTATGTTTTTTGAAATTTTGAAGCAATTTACAAGACGTTTATTTTAAGCCATTTCTGACGATTCACTGGAGCTGCCTTCATTATGCCATTATGACAAAATTCTAGGCAACACGGGAAGCAAGCGCGCGATAGATATGCGCAAATGCAAGCACGGTAAGAGGGACCGTCACAAAAAGCCCCACCAATGCCGCTAATGTGCCGACTATATTGATCTCAATAAACAGGATAACCATTAAAATAAGATCAAAGCGCGCTCCTTTTGTTGCCTGCATGCTTGCTTGTAATGCCTTGATCGGCCCGAGATTTTTATCAATAATAAAAAACGGATATAGCAGGAATGCCGCCGCAACAATAAATCCTGGAACAATAAATAGAATAAATCCGATAATAACCGCGAGTGCGTACAAAACAGTTGCGGCTAAAAACGATAAAAAATAACGCACATGAATAAATAAATCAATGACTTTTACGCGGCCGCTGTCTATTAGGGTAATGGCAATTTTCATAATGCCAATAGTCATAAGAAGAGAAAGCGCAACATCAATAATAATAATACCTACATTAAAGTAAGGGTTATTGGGAGGGATACGCAATGCTCTTCCTAGAAAAAATCCCGCGAAATTTGGAATAATCCCCGCGATGTTTTGGATAATTATTATTGCAACAAAAAACCAAAGATGTTTTTGTACAAAACGCCATCCGCTGGAAAGAGCTTGTTCGCGGGAAAATGCCTTTGTTTTTTTAAAAACAGTAAAGTAAAGAAGCGCGGCAGTAACAATCCAAGTAAAAAGCATTATTCCAAAAAATGCCAAAATAAGCGTTGGCATATAAAAATTTCCAAGCGGTGTTGATATGGTTTGCAATAGAGCGCTTTGCTGCGCGTTTGCTAACATTGGATACGCAAACGCGCTATATGCCGCCGCTCCATAAAGAGAAATCCGTGCAATGTACTTCATAATGTTACTGAAAAATAAGATTTAATTTGCGAAAAAATTATTCCTGACACCGTTTTTCTTTTTTTGCGTGTTCATAAAATTTCTATCCCTGTTTGTTTTATTTCATCAATAAGCGACGAGCCGTTATAAAAATCTTTTACACTAAAACCTATCGGTTCAATAGTGTATTTTTTATCAAAAATACGCCGTGACCATAAATATTCAATCGCACTC
>CAZKXN010000044.1:0-9796 GCA_964556905.1 uncultured Gammaproteobacteria bacterium | reverse complement strand
TGGATACTCTTCATTCCTCGGGCTTACGCCCGGGGAATTTCGGCGGAGGATTAAAAGTTTATAAGCGAGCATTGGACTATTTGAAAAGGCACGGCAATGCTTCGCCGGTAGGGAATGGCGCTTTAACATATTCTGTTATCATTAACGATTGGGAGGGTGTTAGAGGGTCAACGGTTGAGAGTGACAAAGTGGGCGACTACCGACAAATTTCCTATTCAGAAAGGTTCCGTAAAAGGTTCACTGCGGACGATCTGGTAACATACCAAGAGATTAGAAAGGCCCTTGGTCTTGATGATCTCGCTTTTAATATTATCTTTGAAAAAAAGATGCGTTCACGAGCACAGCATTATCTTCGAGATCAGGCGCGGAGACAAAACATCTCTTTTCTTAAAGAATCTTCTGCAATCCTCAATGAATCCGAAAAATTTTATCCGCTCTATGATGAAACGACAGGGGAACAGATTGAGTTTGGAGTATGCGGAAGCGGGGCGTGCAACTCTGAAGTAATGCAGATTACGCATGAGTTATTTGCCCTAAAAGCCAAGTCGGAAGACAAACGCGTTGTGATATTTAATTTCGTGCCAAAAGCGTGTTTCGGGAAAGTAGATAAAGGGGTTGAATACGGTTTAAAACTTGCAAAATATAGATTAACATCGAGAGAATTGGATACAATGCCCGATAAAAAACGTAAACAACTAAAGGGGCATGTTCCTACAAAAGGAGTTGGAATAAATTATTACAATCCGCCATTGGACGAAAGTCTTATGTATGAGATTCAGAATGGAGAGAAGCCGCTAGAGTCTAACAGGAACTTTAAAGGGGGCGTTGAACACATTGTTGTTGAGTAGTCTAATTGCAAACACTTTAGTGTTTTGAATCACGAACTCTTATCTTATCATCCATTGGTGAAATGAAGTGAAGTTGATGGATCCTTCCACCCCTTATCCCTCGGCAAACTCTGTACAAGTCAGCAATGACAAAGGGGGCGGTTTCGTAAATTCAAGATATTTTCGCTGTTGCAGAACCGATCCGCAATCCATGGCAAAGGGGTGCATAACTATCGCATTTACGTGTTTTCTAAACTATGATAAAATAATAATAAAGCTGATGGCATGCATCGGCTATTGTTGATTTATCTTTTTTATGCTTCCAAAACAAATAGTGCTAAAAGGCGGGACAGCGCTCTTGGACGCGAATAAAATTTTACAGCGGCTTGATATTAAAGACTCTTATGTTGTCGCGGATCTTGGATGTGGCGGCGGAGGGCATTTTATAGCTCCGACAGCTTCAATGGTCGGTGCGAACGGAAAAGTATACGCTGTTGATATTCAAAAAAGAGTTTTGAGCGCGTTGAAATCGCGTCTTGAATTGCAAAAAATAAAAAATGTTGAGCTTGTTTGGTCAAATCTTGAACAGTACGGCGCCGCAAAGATTCCAGAATCTTCCTGCGATGTTGCTATTATTATAAACGTGCTGTTTCAAAATACAAAACATGATATTATAATACAGGAAGCAAAACGGTTCCTGCGGCCCGGCGGACGGCTTGCGATTATTGATTGGAAAGAAGGCGCTCAACCCTTTGGCCCGCCAAAAGAGTTGCGTATTCAAAAACAAAAGATTCGCGAGGTTGCGTATGAAGTCGGAGGGCTTTTTCTGATTGATGAATTTGATGCTGGGCGATATCACTACGCATTGCTATTCCGAAAAGATTAACGTACTTTGAATTACTGTGAATTACAAAACCGTCGGAATGCCCCTGTTTGTAATCCCCGACATGATCGGGCGCCTTTCAGACTGTCTAAAAACGGGAAGGGCGGTAAATAGAAGGATTCTGTAATGACAGTTTCAAATTCAAAAGACTTATTTAAGCGCCTAAACGCTGAAATTTTTAAAAATGAATTCTTAAACAGTCTGTATTAAAACAATGAAAATTGATTACAAACAATTATTTGAACTTCCGTATTGGTTTTCTTCAAATCCTGGATTTTTAAGCGACCAGACAGCCACTGGATTCGCAGTGTTTTTTTCTTTATTTTTTATTGCGTGGTTTTTGCTTATCAGGCAAGAAAAAATTCGCGCAAGCAGTAAACCAAAACGCATCATTCTTGAAAAAATAAAAACACTGCTTCTGACCATGGGAGTTTGCGGATATATGCTCTTGTTTTTTTCATATCAGGCAGTTCCCATTCTTTCAATGCGATTTTTATTTCTTCTCTGGGGTTTGTGCGCCGTCTTGTGGGCATACCTGATTTGGAATTTTACGGCAACGGAAATACCTTTGATGCGCGATGAGATCCAAAAAAAGGAGCAGTTGGCGAAATACACATTACGTAAAAAACCTGCGTGACGAGCCATAAGACACAAGCGCAGATACAAGGAAAAAACGGAGAAGATATTGCATGTTCTTTTCTTTTACAAAATGGGTACAGAGTGGTTGAACGAAATTACCGTGTTTCAGGAGGCGAAATTGATCTGATCGCTGAAAAAAACCATGAATTGGCGTTTGTGGAAGTCAAAACGCGATCATCACTGCAGTTCGGGTATCCGGAAGAAAGTGTGACGCGACCTAAAAAACTTCGTCTTGCGCGAGCCGCACGCCGCTATTTAGCTGATATGCCGCATACACCCTCATATCGTTTTGACATTATTGCTGTTTATATGCCTGGCGGCAAAACCGCCCCTTCAATTGAACATTTTGAAAATATTCTTGACGACATTTTGCTATGACGCTTCGTATTCGTATGAATATAAAATGGATCATCTGTGCAAGCAGTGTTTTATTGCTTTTAAGTTTTCCTGCTGATGTTTCGGCGCTCACTGTCGGGCCTGTAAAACTCACCCTTACTGCTGAACGCGGGGAAACGCTTGAGAAAAAAATTATCCTTTTTAATGAAACAGAAAATCCTGTAAGCCTGAAAGCGGAAATTGCCAATATAACCTTTGCTCCGGGAGAAAAAGGAGTACCTATCCCCGCGGGCATTTTTGGCTCAGAGTCTCTTGCCAACTGGATAAACATTTCAAAAAACACCGTATCTTTGC
Organism: uncultured Gammaproteobacteria bacterium; assembly: GCA_964556905.1. Lineage (GTDB taxonomy): Bacteria > Patescibacteriota > Patescibacteriia > JACQRZ01 > JACQRZ01 > JACQSA01. Next base: position 6,757 of record CAZKXN010000044.1, on the reverse strand, counting down.
GCTCAAAAGAGCGCAGAGAGATTCCATTTACAGTTAAAATACCAAAAAACGCTTCATCCGGCGGGTATTACGCAAAAATCGGGTGGAGTCCGGTTGTGCAAAAAGCAGGATCAAAAATAAAAGTCATTGAACAAATCGCAAGCATCATTTTGCTTCGCGTTGAAGGAGATGTGAAAGAAAGCGCCAGTGTTGAATTTTTTGGAAGCGAAAAAAATCCGACACGATTTGAAAAAATGCCCATCCCTCTTACAATGCGAATTCATAATACCGGCACTGTCCATATTGCGCCAACAGGAGAGATTCGTATTCTTGATTACAAAGGCGCGATTATCACCCGGCTTTCCTTAAATCAAGGAAATCAAGTGTCGTACATTCTTCCAAACGAAGTGCGCGCGTTTAATCTGGAATGGAAAGACGGATTTCGTTTTGGAAAATATACTGCTTCGCTTGATCTAATGTATGGAGAATTATTGCAAGAACTGCACGCGGAATATACGTTTTGGATTATACCCACATATCTCCTTCTTGCATGGCTTGTTGTTGCCGCACTGCTCATCATCCTCTGTTTTAGACTGCTAAAAAAATGTATTTCTCTGTCCGGTTCGCGCGTATGAAAACTCACTCACGATTGCTTCTTTTTCTTATCACGTTCCTTATCGGAGGGCTTGTGTTGCTCAATCTTCCTGTTTCTGCCGCACGGCTATCAAGCATGAGCGATACGTTGTCGTCGCACGCGGTTAATGGGCTAAGCAATCACACAATTACGTACCGCTCCGCGTCAGGCGTTGCGGCAAGCGCGACAATACGGCTTTTTCTTGCAGATGCCGCGGCTGACCTCGGATCTGTGACGTCTGATGATATTGATCTTCTGATAGGAGGGTCAAGCGTGCCGCTTGCGGCGGCGGCAACTGCAAATACATGGGGGGTTGGCACTACTCCAGCAACACGGCTTATCACCCTCACGGCTCCTTCAAGTAGTAATCTTGTCACTGCAGGCCAAACAGTTATTATCAGAATAGGCACAAACGCGGTAACCGACGGCACTGGAGCGCGCCAAATACGAAACTCTGCAAGCTCGGGAAGCAAATATATTTCCATTTTAAGCGGAAATGATGTCGGGCTTTTCAGTGTGCGCGTCGGCATAGAAGATTCCACTGGGGGTACTATCACTCCGACTATTGATGTTTCTGGCACAGCGCCTGCTCCGCCAACGACCGCCGCGGTGCCAGTAGCGGTTCCTGCGCCAGCTCCAACTACAACAACAACTGAGCCTGCTCCAACTTCCCAAACTACTGCGACGCCTTCACAGCCGGCAGAAACGCCGCCTGCAACACAACAGACGCCGGAACCATCGCCCGCACAAACGACAACCACCCCCACTCCGACGCCAGCGGCCGCTGTAAAAAAAGAAGAGCCATCTCCCGCACCCCAACCTCCAACACCCGCGCCAGAAAAGCAAAAAACAATTACAACAACCCAAACAAAAGAATCCACTGCTCAATTAAAAAAAGAATCAGCGCCAGCGCCGGCAGAGCAACCTGAACCAAAACCGGTTATTCCTGTTGAAGAAGTTTTTATCCCTCCGACTGCGATTGAGCAATCCCCAACAGAAAAAACAACAACGGAGAATGCATTGCTTCAGCCATCTGCGCCGTCCGTTTTCATAGACGGGGGTGTTATTATTTCCGCACCAAAAATAGAACTGCCTTCCATTCTTCCTTCAAATGCAGTAGTGCAAAATCTTGCGTCTCCTGTGTTTCAACAGTTCAGTTTTGCTCCCGCGCCTGCCGACGGCGCGGAACAAACGGCTGCGCCATTATCTATTACTTATGCGACAGGAGGGGGTGGGCTAGTAGAAGCTGAATTTACTCAAAATACCATTTCAAATTCTGCACATGGAATTGAAGCAAAAATTTCAGCACAGCCAACCGCAATAGCTCAATTCCTGCTCGGAATCCAGATTCCGGGACCCCAGCTTGCAGATAAGCTTGTTTTGGGAAACAAAACATTTTTTATCACTGCCGAACGCCTCAATACTGAAACGGCCGGAGATGTCGCTGTTACCAAGCTTTCAGAACCTATTGATGTAAAATTCTGCTACACAGAACAAGAGATTGAGGGTGTGAACGAACATACAATCCGCATGTATTCTTTTGACTCTATTGACGGCATACGCGCGGAAAGTACGGAATGGAATAGCGCAACGCGCTGTGCAGCTTCAAAAATTGACCATCTTTCCGTATTTGCCGCGCTCGCCGATCTTGTGCCTGGCGGCGCGCCGAATCAGATCTATGTTCTGCCAACAGAAAAAGTCACTAAAATAGATTCAGATGTAAAAACAGAAAATTTGGGCATGGAAGACGTAAAAACCGGAGCAGTGATTGAATTTTTTGAAAAGAAAATTTATACAACGCCGAATGAAGAAATCGCGCTCTGCATTCCAGCAAGCACGTTTAAAAAACCGGTAAAAAAAATGTTTCTTTTTATCGAAAACCAAAAATATCCTCTTTCCTATAATAGCGGCAGGGACTGCTACGCGCTTACCATAAAAGCTCCTTCAGAGCGGGGAAAGCAAAAAGTCTTGCTCAAGATTGTGTACAATGACGATCAGGTGCAAGTAGTTGAGCTCGAAACGGTCGTTACTGGGGCATTGCAGGCAAAACTTCTTCCTCGCGTTCAGAAAGCGGCAAAACAAGTGCAGGAAACGGCAATTGCGGTAAATGAAACAGTGAAACAAACTGTAGAAACAACACAGCCCGTACTGCAAAGCACTGCAGTTAGCACGGCACCAATAGTGACAGTTGCCAATCCGGCAGTGTCTGCAAACATCATAAACTGGTACCACTATCTCAATCATTTGATTTCCAGTCTTCTTTCCCTGCTTGGTTTGCGAAAAAAACGAAAACCATGGGGCGCTGTGTACAATGCTATTTCAAAAATGCCTATTGATCTTGCGATTGTGCGTTTATTTGTAAAGCAATCCAATAAACTCATTGACACTCAAGTGACTGATAAAAACGGGCGGTTTAGTTTTATCGTCCCTGGCAGCGAGTATTATATAGAAGCGCGGAAACCGCCTTTTTTGTTTCCTTCAAAAATCGTCAGCGGAACAATAGACGGCGACTTTACAAACATATACCGCCAAGAATCTTTTACAATATCAAAACCGGATGAAGTGCTGACATTGAGCATTCCTCTTGATCCTCCGAATCCAAAAGAAAAACAAGGGCAAAAAATAAGTGTCGGCGGCATTGTTAAACAGCTCATCACAAAATATTCAAAGGCCGCGCTCTTTATCAGTCTTACTATAAGCGCCTTGCTTGCGTTTTATACTCCAAACCCTGTCAATGCAACACTGCTTGCGCTCAATTGCGTGTACACCATTTTCCAGGTCCTTATTATGTATAAAGTGGAAAAGCCATGGGGAACTGTATTTGATATGATTACGTTAGAACCGGTTCCTCTGGCGGCGATCAGCATTTTTGACGCGGTTGGGAAAAAACTTCTTCGCACGCGGCTCACTGATTATATTGGACGGTTTAATTTCCTGGCTCCGACAGGAGAGTATCTTATTACAGCCGCGAAAGAAAAGTACACGTTTCCGCCCACAACACGCGCTGTGGCAAAAAAGTTTACACACATATATATTGGCGGAAACATTAAAGTTAAAAAAGATAAGGCGCTGGTAAAAATGGATATACCGATGCAACCGGCGTCTGCTGTGTCGTCTCTACCATCACCCGCTCCGGCTTCGCAGTCCGCGCCTGCAACCCCGTCCGCGCCTGTAGCGCAACCTCAAGCCAAGCATGTAAAAAATTGAGAGTGTAAAAAAACGGTCCGCCTACACTTATCTTTGAATTACGAACTGTCATCCCCGCGTAGGCGGGGATGACAAACGGGAGCTACTTTGGCAGTTTTGTAATTCAAAGCTATTTATTGCGCCACCTTACTGATCCGCGCAAGCACGTCTATAAAATCATTGTCAGGATCGCATCTATACTCGCGGTACACACCCTTAAGATCATAAAACCCCAACAAAATCGCGTGAAGCATAAGCCGGACGTCTTGTATTTTATTTTTCACATGGCTCGGGACGTATACAGTGTCGCCGACAATAGGATGTCCAAAAGCGAAAAAATGAACGCGGATCTGATGTGTGCGGCCCGTATGCGGTTCTGCCCTTATCAATGCATAACGCCCGAAATCTTGTTCCACCGAGTAATGAGTCCATGCCGCGCGCCCGTGCTTTGCACAAGCCGCTATTCGCGGAGAGTGCTTTGCGCGAGAAAGCGCGAATGTAATCTCTCCGGTCGGCTTGGAAGGGACGCCGTATACCAACAAAAGATACTGTTTTTTTACTTTTCTCAATTTGAATTGCGTCTTTAACACGTCAAACATTTCAAAAGTCTTGGCAGCCACCATAACGCCAGACGCATCTTTATCCAGCCGATGCACAATGCCCGGGCGCGACGGATCGTCGCCGACTTTGCCAATAGAGGGCGCATGTTGCATTAAAAAATCCACAAGCGTGGGGCCGGATACGGTATTTGTCGGATGCACAAGCAAGCCAGAGGGCTTGTCAAGCACAATATAATCTTGATTTTCAAATAGTATCCTGGGTTTGCGCACAGATAAAAAGGGAGCTGGTTTTTGGGCCGTCTCGTCCACAACCACCGCGTCTCCTTCTTTGACCAAATAATTTTTCGCAACGATTTTCCCGTTCACGCTTACGCGCCTGCCGGCAAAAAACGTGTTTTGAATTTGAGATCGTGAAATGTCTTTTATATGCGCGCTCAAAATATGATCAATCCGCTTGCCGCTTGCTGTTGAATCAATAACAATTTTCATATCCTTTTCCCAAACCGCCTCCTTACAAACGCGCGCGCGGACTGTTTGGTTTGCACGCGGCCCGCGAGCTGTTCTTCCCGCAGAGCCAAAAGCACTTCACCGATAAATGGGCCCTGCGGCGCGGATAATATGTCCATAATATCGTCTCCTGAAAAGATTGGTTTGGGAAGCTGTTGTTTTTGCGTCCCGCCGCCTTTTCGCACAAAAAATCGGAGTCGTTGAAAAAAAGCATTATACGCGCCAAGAGAAGACGCGCCGTTTGCCCTCACGCATGCCTTGGCGTCAAGAAACATGAGTTGTAAAAGTGTGGCTCCCATAAATGGATCTTTAAAAAAATACCGCTCAATCGTATTATTTTTAAGCCCTTCGGGACTGTTCAAAAGCAAAAGATGGTGTTTGACAAGAAAATGTATTGCGTCAGGATCCACTCCTATCCCTGAAACCGTATAGAGCTTTAGCCGTTTCACAATACCGCGCGCGATTAACCCGCCCACGTGGTCATGCCCGTCAAATCGCACGCGATCAACTCCGTGTTTTTCAGGCGTCTTGAGGGTAAACGGTTTGCCTATGTCATGAAGGAGTGCGGCGATAACAAGTGTGGGTGTAATGCCGATGGAAAGAGAGGGATAAAACTCCGCAAGTTTTTCGCACACGCGAGAAAACGCTTTTCCTTTTAACATACGAAGCGCAATGCCCGTGTGCGTCCACACATCGCCTTCCTTGTGCCACTCTATCGGTTGAGGACACCCTTTCATTGCAATCATGTCCGGCACAAGAGCGTCAAACACGTGAAACGCGTCATACATATCAAACGCGCGCAAAGGGTCCGCAATAAACGTTCTCAACATTTCGCGCGCAACCACTTCGTATGGGACAACGCGGTGAGCGGCGCGATCATTTTTTCCGCCCCTATGAACCGGCGGGTCAAGTTCGCGGTTAAGATGATGAATACAAAGCGCGAGTGTGCGCGCTGTGCGTTCTTCAATAGCAAACCCGAACGAAACGGCAAAACGAAGCGCACGGAGCATGCGAGAATAATCTTCTGCAAATCTTTCCTCTGGATTTCCCACGGTACGAATGATTTTTTTCTTTATGTCTGCATGGCCTCCAAACGGATCAATCACAATGCCGGTGCGCACATCCAAAGCCATCGCATTGATGGTAAAATCTCTGCGCATAAGATCGTCTTGTATTGGAATGTCAGGATCGGAATAAATATGAAAATCACGATAGTGGCCAGTGCCAAGGATATGCGCTTCTTTGCGCGGCAATGCGACATCAAAGGGTTCCAAGCACCCCTTGTCAAACTCTTTACGGGCATCCCTTGGAATACACTTCAACACTCCAAACCTGCGGCCCACCAGATCCACTCGCCCTATTGAGGCAAAAAACTTCTGGAGCTTTTTCATTTCAACATTCCCGATCACAAAATCATAATCCTTGCACTCGCGGCCAAGCACCATGTCCCTTACAGCGCCGCCAACAAGATATGTTTGGGCTGATGGAAAAGTTTTTTGAAGTTTGGATAAAAAATGAAATGCCTTCTTGCGTCGCAAGGACTTCATGTATGCAGAAAAGGTGGTCATAATGCTGTAAAGTATATCACCGCCGTTATGGATTGACAAAATGAAGATTTTTCTGTATAATAAATATGTGTGTTAATGTCTAAAATTGTCAAACAGTTTGTTTTTTTAGACCCTGCCAATGGGCATTTAGCTGAAATTGGCTCGCCCGCCAAATTTTTGGGCACTTAGCTCAGTTGGTTAGAGCGTTACATTGACATTGTAAAGGTCAGAGGTTCGAGTCCTCTAGTGCCCACCAGAGTGCCAAAAAATTAGGCAAGTAAAGCTGTTACAATGAATCACCCACGAGCTTACGCTCGGGGTATCTAATCCGGTACAAGCGTGGT
>CAZKXN010000043.1:0-9897 GCA_964556905.1 uncultured Gammaproteobacteria bacterium | reverse complement strand
CTCATAAATTTTATCTGTTAACGCAATTGTGAAAGGTCAATAGAGAGATATGAAGCATACAAACACCTCACACATTCCACCCGATGCGCGGCGCGTTTTCAAGGGCGTGCTGTATGAAATATGGCAATGGGATCAGCGCATGTTTGACAAAAGCATTGAAATTTTTGAATGTATTGCGCGAAGCGATTCAGTTGACGTGATAGCTGTTGCGGAGGATAAGATTTTATTGCAGCGCCAGCGCCAGCCGGATAATAAGAAAGAGTTTGTAAGTTTTCCGGGCGGAAGAAGAGATGAAGGAGAAAATCCGCTTCAGACAGGCAAGCGCGAGCTTCTTGAGGAAATGGGGTATCAATCGCAGGATTGGATTTTGTGGAGGCGGCACGGTCCGACCGCGTCATCGCGGCTGAAATGGACTCTCTATACATACATTGCGCGCAACTGCGTAAAAGTTGCCCAACCTGTTTTTGATGCCGGAGAAAAAATAAAAGAAATTCGCATTTCCTTTAACGAATTTTTACTGCTTCCGGAAAACCCTGCCTTTCGCCACAAAGATCTTGAAGCGCCTATTCTGCGCGCGCGGTACTGCAAAGCCGAACGGGAGTTCCTTTTTAATTTGTTATTTGGCTCAAAAGCCATAATGAGCGCATGATTACCAAAAATTTTATTTTCAAACTTTTTCAAGCGTCCTATATTCAAAGGTGGAACGACAAACTTCGCCCCATTGAATTTGCCGAGATTGATAAGCACGCCCATAAACTATGTATCGCGTATATACTTGGGCGATTTCAGGAAAGAAGAAAAAAAATTTCTTGGAAAGCCCTTATTGAAGGAAGCTTGTTTGAATGTCTGGAAAAAATAGTGCTTACTGATATTAAATCCCCAGTGATTTCCGCCATTAAAAAACGCCCAAGCCAATACCGTAAATTGTTAGACTTCGTTGTGAGTGAGCTTTCGCCCCTGCTCGCGGAGGTTGACGAGTCTTGTGTAGGACGTTTTATCAAGCATTTTGAAAGCGAAGACGCCACCGAAGAAAAGAAACTGCTTTCAGCGGCGAGCATACTTGCCTCCACTTGGGAGTTTGATATTATTGAGCGCGCGAACCCTCATGGATTTGAAATGCCCCAGATTCGCGACGCGCTGCTGACGCGGCTGCGCGCGTATAATGATCTGGAAGGAATCCGTGAAATAAATAAAAACAAAGACCTTCAAGCATTTATAGACTTGTGCGGCCAGCTTCGTTTTCAGGCGCGATGGGCGCATCTTCACAGGATTCCCAAGACTTCGGTTTTAGGCCATTGCTACTTTGTGGCTTTGCTTTCTTACTTCTATTCTTTGGCCGTACGTGCGTGCGACAAGCGGGCTTATAATAATACCTTTGCGGGGCTGTTTCATGATTTGCCAGAAGTGCTTACCCGCGATATTGTCGCACCTGTAAAGCGTTCAAGCGAGGGGTTGAGCGAGCTTATTGCGGAATATGAAAAAGAACAGATGGAAAAAATTGTATATCCGCTTCTCCCTGTATTTTTCCACGGCGAAATTCGTTTGTTCACGGAACTTGAAGCGGTTAATTCTATTCAAGAAAACGGTCAGAGGAAAGGGGTGGAGTTAGATGAAATAAACCGTCAGTACAACCGCGACGAATATGATCCTTGCGACGGAGAAATCGTCAAAGCGGCAGATGAGCTGTCTGCGTATATTGAAAGCGTTGAAGCAATGAAGAACGGATGCGTCAGTGAAAAATTTATTGAAGCAAAAATAATTATCGCTCAAAAATATATTGCCAAAGGAATACAGGGAGGGTTGGATTTCGGCGCGATTTATCAAGAAATATGAACATACTTATCTCCGGGTCGCTTGCGTACGACACTATTATGGATTTTCCCGGTCGTTTTGCCGACCATATTTTGCCTGACCAGATTCATATTTTAAACGTATGTTTTTTAGTAGATGACATTTCAAAAAATTACGGAGGGTGTGCCGGAAATATCGCACATACAATGAAACTTTTGGGCGTTAATCCGGTTATCCTGTCTGTACTCGGCAAAGATGGCAAGGAATATCTTGAATATCTGGAAAAACGTGGAATTTCAACAAAATATATTATTCAGCGTCATAGCCGCCTTACTTCCCACGCGTCTATCATGACGGATAAAGACGACAATCAAATTACGGCATATCACAATGGCGCGTCTGATAGTGCGGGAGAGATCGGTGTTGAGGACGTGCGGGAAGAATATCATCTTGGCATAGTTGCGCCTACGTTTCGTGAGGCAATGATCAAATATGCGCGTTCGTTTGCAAAGAAAAAAATTCCATTTGTGTTTGATCCTGGCCAGCAGCTCCCTGGTTTTTCAAAAGAAGAGCTTGAAGAACTTTTGCCGCTTTGTTCTTTTTACATTGTGAATGATTACGAGATGCGCATTACAGAGCAAAAAACAGGCCGCACGCAAAAAGAGTTGTCTAAAATAATAAAAACGCTTATTATTACTTACGGCGCAAGGGGCGCGCATATTTTTACAAATAGCGGAAGCGAAGCCATTGAAGTGGATGCGTGCGCTCCAAAAGAAATTGTAGATCCAACAGGAGCAGGCGATGCGTACCGCGCAGGATTTTTTGAGGCGTTCGCGCAAGGAAAGGATCTAAAAATCTGCGCGCAGACAGGAAGCGTTGCGGCAAGCTATGCTATTGAAAATTATGGCACCCAAAACCATCTATTTTCTTTAGAGGAATTTAGAGAGCGTTATAAAAAAACATATAAGGAAGATTTTTAATCCTCTGCCGAAATGAGGATTTTTATGGCGGCAGACAAAAACATTATGAAAAATTTTGATTTCAAAATATCGGATCTTTCGCTGGCCGAATGGGGACGTAAAGAGATTACTATTGCCGAGCATGAAATGCCCGGCCTTATGGCAATTCGCAAAAAATATGCAAAGAAAAAACCATTGCAAGGCGCGCGTATTACCGGCTCCCTGCACATGACAATTCAAACTGCCGTATTGATTGAAACTTTTGTTGCGCTAGGCGCGGATATCAGATGGTCAAGCTGCAATATTTTTTCCACCCAGGATCACGCCGCCGCCGCCATTGTAAAGGGCGGCATTCCGGTGTTTGCGTGGAAAGGCGAGAGCTTGTCCGAGTATTGGTGGTGTCTTTGGCGGGCATTTGATTTTGGCAATTGGCGCGGGCCAAACCTAATTGTTGATGACGGGGGCGACGCTACATTATTGATACATAAAGGCGTAGAGGTGGAAAAAAATCCCAATATTTTGAAAACAAGCACGCGATCAAAAAGTCCCGACTTTCAAGAGCTTATGCGTTTGCTTTCCCGTGAGTATGGAAAAAATCCGAAACAATGGACAACTATGGCAGAAAAGATTAGGGGTGTGTCTGAAGAAACCACCACGGGCGTGCACCGGCTCTCTCAAATGGTGTGCAACGGCGCATTGCTGTTTCCGGCAATCAATGTAAATGACTCCGTGACAAAATCAAAACTTGACAACATCTACGGATGCCGTGAATCTTTGATTGATGGGATAAAGCGGGCAACAGGAGTTATGATTGCCGGCAAGACTGCAGTTGTATGTGGATATGGAGAGGTGGGCAAGGGATGCGCGCAGGCGTTAAAGAGTTTTGGAGCGCACGTCATTGTCACAGAGATAGATCCGATCTGCGCGCTTCAAGCGCTTATGGAAGGATACGAAGTAAAAACAGTTGAAGACACGCTTTTGATTGCCGACTTGTATGTGACTGCCACAGGGAACTGCGATGTGATCCGTGTTGAGCACATAAAAAAAATGAAAGATCAGGCGATTGTCTGCAATATCGGCCATTTTGACAACGAGATTCAGGTGGACGCTCTGAACAGACTGCCGGGGGTAAAGCGCGTAACCATAAAGCCGCAGGTTGATAAATATCATTTCGCCAGCGGGCATGAGATCTATTTATTGGCCGAAGGGAGACTTGTAAATTTGGGTTGTGCGCAAGGACACCCAAGCTTTGTGATGTCAAACAGTTTTTCCAATCAAACCCTTGCGCAATTACATCTTTGGCAAAACAAGCTATCTGTTGGACTGTATCGCCTGCCGAAACAATTGGATGAAGAAGTTGCGCGGCTTCATCTGGCAAAACTCGGAGCCCGTCTGACAAAACTAACGAAAAAACAAGCAGAATACATTGGTGTAGGAATGCAAGGGCCGTATAAAAACGAAGAATACAGGTATTAACAACCGCCAGCATGTTCAAAATTTGGATCCTACTTTTTATTACCGATGCGGTCGTGGTTGCTGGTCATTTTCTCCTAGGCGAGCGCATTCATTTTTTTGATCTTGATCGCGAAGGCAACCTTGCGTCGCTTGTAGCAGGAGTGAAGTTGTGGATTCTGGGCACAGGCGCGTTTGTTCTTGGATTGATTTTTTTGCGGCTAAAGGAGAAACCTTTTACCGCATGGATATGGCTCTTATCAGCAATTGGATTTTTTTGGATCGGCCTTGACGATATGATGGGAATCCACGAACGGATTGGGTTTGTATTGAATAATCTGTTTGAACGAGGAGGATTTTATGGCGAATCATTCAATTGGCTTTTATATTATAGCCCTGCCGCAGCGCTCGGCGCGCTAGTCATAGGGGCCCTTTTATTTGATCTGTGGAAGAAAAGCCGCTTATCAGCAATGCTTTGCGGCACAGGCCTTTTCTTGTGGGTTGCTTCTTTAAGTCTTGAGTTGGCGGGAAGGTGGATTCTTACCGCGCCTCAAATCAATGTTTTTTTGTATCGCGGCATCTTAATAATGGAAGAGGCGTTTGAGATGGTCGGAGCAGATGTTTTTCTTATTGGAATTTTTTCGTATCTTGCATCTGTTGTGCGCACACACATTGTTCTGCGCTAACAAAAGGTGTATGCTGTAATATAGAAATGAGATTTTAATCTATGAAAAAAGAACGCGTTGTATCTTTTCTTCTTCGCATAGGCCTTGCTAGCGTATTTGGGTACGCATCCATCGCTGCATTTTTTGATCCCTCCTCATGGGTCGGATACTTTCCCGGTTTTGCGCGCGACATAATTCCGGAAGGCGCTCTTCTTGCGGCATTTTCTATTGGCGAGCTTATTCTTTCCGCATGGCTTTTGTGGGGAAAATATATTTTTTTTGCAGGCGTGCTTTCCGCAATTGCCGCGCTTGGAATACTGCTTGCAAACCTGTCGCTTTTTGACATAGTGTTTCGCGACATTGCAATATTTTTTGCAGGCATTGCTTTGGCATATCTAGGCACTGATGACGCGCTTTAAACTTTCATTGCTTTTTTCAACACTTATTTTATTCGGACTTGCGCAGGGCACGGCAGTGTTTGTTGCGCACCAGTCCAACGTGTTTGTGTCAGTGGATCCGTTTCTTTTTTGGGAAACAGAATCAGCGCAAGCCGTATTTTTCCAATTTCTTATTCTTTTTTTCAGCGCCACGGCAGCGCTTCTTATGCTCCTTCACCTCTATCGCGGCAGAATATTTTATCGGCTCTTGTTTTTATTTGTCGTGTTTCTTGGCTTGATGAAGCTTTTTCTTTTGGTGTTTCCGCCGGAGCTTTCATTTTTCGTTTCAGTATTGTTTTTAGGCAGTCTATTTCTTCTACCCTCTGTCTGGGTGCACAATCTAGTGGTCATTGCGGCCGCCGTTGGCATCGGGCCGATATTTGGATTGCAATTTCATTGGTTGACCGCCGCCCTGCTTCTTTTAGTCCTTTCAGTGTATGACATTATTTCTGTGTATATTACAAAACATATGATTCCGCTCGCGCATGAATTGATCAAGCGGCAAGCGAGTTTTGCGCTTTTTATTCCTGATGCAATAAAAAATTATCGCGCCGCGATCCGCGACATTCAGCCCGGAAGCGGCTTTTTGATAGTGGGGGGCGGAGATGTGGTGCTTCCCATGATTTTTACAACCAGCCTTGTGCGAGTAAGCTTGCCGGCGGCGGCAGCCAGCATTGCCGGAATGCTTGCGGGTATAATACTCAATCATATCCTCATTGTTACTCGCCACCAGCCGATTCCCGCCCTTCCGCTAATCACCATTGGCGCATTGAGTGGTGCGTTTGCCGCGCTTGGGATATACTAGAAGGGTATGCAAAATAGGATACTCATTATTTTTGGACTCGCTCTTATAGTTATTTTTGCCGTGCTTGCGGCATTTATTGTTTTGCGCCCAAAAGGGCTTTCAAAAGAAGAGCTTGAACAAGCAAAAAAGCCAATTACACTTACATATTGGCGCGTATTTGACGGTGACGACGCGATACGAGGCATTATTAGCGCATATCAGAAAAAGCATCCCAATGTTGCCATTCAGTATCGGCGCCTTCGTTTTGAGGAATATGAAACAGAACTGGTTAATGCTTTGGCAGAGGATCGCGGGCCGGATATTTTTTCTATCCATAATACATGGATAGGCAAATATGAACCCAAGATTGAGCCGGCGCCCGATACCAGAAAAATTGCGTCTTTTACTGAAACTTCAAGCGGATTTCAAAAAAAAGTGGATGTAAAGCTAAATGAAGTTGCGGCTCCCAGCTTGCGCGAATTTCAGGAACAGTTTATTGACGTTGTAGCAAGCGATGTGGTGCGCACAATCAATGGCAGGCCCGCTATAATTGGTTTGCCATATTTTGTTGACGCGCTCGCGCTTTTTTATAATAAAGACCTGTTTAATAATGCAGGATTAGGAGCGCCGCCTCGGAGCTGGACAGAATTTACCAATATGGTTTCGGAGGGGCGCTTAACAGTCCGCGATCCCAATACGCGCGAACTCAAAATTTCCGGCGCAGCGCTCGGAGGGGCTGGCAATATTCAGCGCTCCGCGGATATTCTTGTCACTCTTATGATGCAGAACGGCGCGCAGATGAGCAGTGCCGCGGGCCCCGTCTTTGATCAAATTCCTGATTACATAAAAGATACGTCCGTGCACCCTTCCATAAACGCGCTCATGTTTTATACGGATTTTGCATCCCCTACATCAGAACTGTACACATGGGATGAAAAGTTTTCGGATAGTTTTGAGGCATTTACCCAGGGGCTTGCCGCAATGATGTTTGGATATTCGTATCATCTGGATCAATTGCGTACGCTTAACCCCCGTATCCGTTATGGAGTTGTGCCAATACCCCAATTAAACCCCGAGCTTCCGGCCACAGCAGCGAATTATTGGGTTGAGGTGGTTTCAAAAAAATCCGCCAACAAAAATTATGCATGGGATTTTCTTTTTTTTGCCGCGACAGGCGCGGAAAAAGTGAAAGACGCAAACGGGAATGAAGTTTTTCAATATAATATAGAACCGTATTTGGAAGCAATGAAAAAGCCGACCGCATTGCGCGGACTTATTGAAAAACAGAAAAAAGATGATACGCTCTATCCGTTTGCTTCACAGCTTCTGATGGCAAAGAGCTGGTTTCGCGGGAAAAATCCTAACGTGATGGAGCGTGCTATTGTTGACATGATTGCCGAAGCCCTTCTTTCTAAAGGCGGTAGCCCCGAAGATCAACAGCGGTTATTTGGGGGATTGCTTCAAAAGGCAAAACAAATAATTCAGAATGGATATTAGGGTCGTGATTGCCTTATACTGTATTATTTGCTAGTATTGAATTATACAACATGAAGATATTTCATTCTTCGTTTGGTTCTATTGAGCTGACCGAAGAGCGTAAAAGACATATTTTGTTTTTCCATCCAGAGACTCAATCGTATAGTAGATATTTTTCAAAAACGCTTTCCAGTCCCGATGTAATAAGACGCTCAAAGCACGACCCAAAAGTCCTTATTTTCTACAAGCAGATTCGGGCAAAAAAATATCTCGCGATTACGGTCAAAACCAACCACAGACTATTTATCCTAACCGCGTATACTAGTTTTCGTATTCAACACACCCCTTTTATATGAAAAAGCAAAAAGAAAAAACGACCAAGCTTTACTATTATTATGATACAGAGGGTGATATTTTTTACCTCTCGCAAGGAAAGCCATCCAAAGATGATCTCAGCATTGAAACAGACGACGATGTTATCATGCGCACCAATTCAAAGACTGGCGCCGTGCGTGGATTCACGATTATAAACTTTGCAAAAAGGATCCCCAAACAACGCCATGAATTCGTTCAGATTCCTGTTGAAGCGCATTTTGCCTCCCTTGGTAGGTAAAATGCAACTTAAGAGGCGCCTTCCGTATAATCAAGCAAGCTATCCAGAATGGATATTGATATGAAACAGGATACATCAGCATTGTCATCACGGATTCACAGTAGCTGGAAAGCTATGCTTGTGTTGATGCTGGTTGTTTTTTCAGCATCATTTGTCTTTTTTTCGTCGTCTGTTGATGCGGCAAAACCATGCGGAAATGTCAGCATAACTAAAAAAACTATTGCAAGTGCTGGTCAATATCTTTATTCTGGCTGTGGAACAGATTATGTCGATAAAGAGACAATAGCTTGCTATCCAAGCTTGACAGGTATAGTGCAGACACTTCTTTCTGCTTATACTCTGATACTGGGCATCGTCGGTAGTCTTGCGCTTTTGATGTTTGTATGGGGCGGGTTTCAGTGGTTGATTTCTGGCGGCTCTGAAAAAAGAATCACAGCTGGGACGACAACACTGAAGAATGCTGTGATTGGGCTCTTAATCGTATTTGGCGCATGGATCGGGGTGAATTTAATTGTGGCAACGCTCAATCCTTCAGAAAGCGGGGGGCCAAGACTTGCATTTCAATCAGCAAGTGAGCAATGGTGGCAGATTCACAAAGGAGATATCTGTTTACGCCCGTTGTCATCGAAAGAACTCGCAGAAGCTCTTGCCGTCCCGGTGAAGACGACAGAGTATTTTGCCGACAAAGAAGATGAAAAACATTTTGAAAATTTAAAACGTGCGGGAGAAACTTCGCAGACAAAAGAAGAAGCAGAAAATAATGCGAAAATTAAGTGTCCTGACAGTGATGCAAACGGAACAGTGGAGCCAGGCAAGGATTTTATAGTCAGAAATTCTACCTATCCTGGATGGTTTAGCTACGAATGTGCTGGCCTTTCATGTAAGGGAAAAGGGTTTGATTACGGATATCAAATAAATGAAGGTGAGGCCGCGAGAGATGCATGCAATAGGAACAAGCCAAAACCAACCTATATTGTGACATCCGTTGATACAGTCGGTGTTGGAAATAAGAAGACCGCATGTTGTAGTTATAAAGAGGGTGCAGTTGATTTCGAATGTAAGCCACATGGAGAACAAGGGGATTCCTTGTGTTCTGATAATACTTATTGCGAAGATCGAGATTTTGTTGGTGCAGACGCACCGTCAAGCTGTGTAGCAAAGCTTGCATCTGATGGTACAAAAGAATGTAACCGTAGGCGCCAGTGTGAAAGCGATGTATGTTATGAAGGGAAGTGTGTTACTAGAGGAATGAAGGACTTAGCGGAAAATGAAAAAGGCGTATGTTGTTATAATATACGCGTGGAATCAAGGACTATGGTTGGCGTTACTGTCCTTGAAGGGCGTTTCTTTGATGATTATTCACGGAAGGATTGTAATGAACTGCAAGGAACGATTGCGCAGCGCATGTTTTGTTCGGGGAAAAATGGATCTCGTACGTGTGGCCAGCGCGACGGTCCTCTTTATGTAGAAGCTGCATGGATAGGCCTAAGCGAGTGTTATAATTAAACAGGTGAAAACGTGAATGTGGGGAAACTAGTGTCAGGTCCCATTTTTTCTCATCAGTGAAATATAGAGTTGCTGCTTGACATTCACCGAGACTCCTGTATGATAAAAGTAAGAAAAAGAGACACACAATTTGCTAACCCCCCCCTAGCTCCGTAACAGGATCTAGGGGTTTTTAGAAACATGAGAAATCTTGTTATTATTGATGGAAGTAATT
>CAZKXN010000042.1:6498-10085 GCA_964556905.1 uncultured Gammaproteobacteria bacterium | reverse complement strand
TACCAACCTATTGTGAGCGAATGGCTGCGAGATCTGCATGCATTCAGTTCGCCCGACGATATTTCAACTCTTTCGATTGCGAAATATGTTACCCAAAATGCAAATGCGCGAAAACTTTCCGATCGCGATCGCGAAGCCCTTCGTCGTTTATTCCACACATATTACACTTTGAAGAATTTTCCTGACAGTTTTGCAAAAGTCCCTCAAGAGCAATGGATGATCATCCCGTATCGTGCCGAAGATATTCCCGGCGGTGTCTTTGCACCGGATTATTCAGCGCTTGAGGGGATAGAGCAGGGTATAGGGACAGGGGAAGAAGCAAAACTAGGAGCGAAGGCGTCGGAAGCTCCACTGGCGGATACTACCGAGGCAACTGCCGCAGCGACGACTACGCCTCAAATAGAGCCCCTTCCTTCCATGCCCAGCGCTAAAGCACGAGAGCCTGCCTCATCAGATACTACTTCCATTACAACTGGGATCCCCGCCGGAGTTTATCCCGAGTACCCCCGAGGGGCGGGGATGACAATTAACCAAACACCACCTATGGATTACAGCGCACAAGCAGAAGAGATTATTAAAAAAAGCGGGATCACATTGTCAGACGAAGCGCTTTTGTCGCGTTTGCGTTCTATACTCGTAACGCGCCTTCGCAATGTGAGAAATGATACGCAGACAAAGTTGCGATTGATGGATCCTGCGAGTGAGGGGGGAATAGGGTTAAGTGAAGAGCAGACAGATGCCCTATTGAAAGGGGTACAGAGTCAAGAACATGGCACAGGATACATGGCACAGGATACAGGAGGGGAAACAAAGCCAGACGAGAAACCATTGAAAGCTACATTAGCAGATACCATCCAAACAACCGGGATTTCTCCGACGGTCATCGGAGGGATGACAGGCGTTTCAACTGCGGGGATGACGGCTGAACAGTCGAATGTGTCATTCCCGTCCCCGCGCAGGCGGGGAGCGCGGGATCCACGCCTGCGCGGGGATGACAATTCTCAAGCGGGTACTCCTCCTATGAACGTAAAAACGGTCGCTGCGTCGCCACCCACACCTCTTGCGATACAGGAGGTTGATGGCGTACCAACTATTGTGGAGCAGGGTGTAGGGGCAAGTGCTGCACATGGACAGATTTTCAAAGAATTGAGCGATCCAACTAATGTGTCATTCCAGTCACCGCGCAGGCGGGGAACACGGGAATCCAGTAAATTGGATGAACCCACCTTAAAGCTGGATCCCCGCGTTCGCGGGGATGACAATCCTCTAACAGGCGCTTCTCCGCTGACTCCGCCAGCCATGCAAGGCAAAGACGTAAAAAAAATACCTATCAAAATGGGACCCGCAAGCGTAGGCGGAAAAGTTTCTATGTCAGACGTGCGCACGCCGCCTCGTTTGATGGACACAGTAGAGGAGCTACGCTTCATGATGCTCAAAGATTTCCGTCGGCTTTCGCAGAAACCTGAAGAAGCAACTGGTAAAATCTTGCAAAAAATTCAACTTTTAGAAAAAGAATCATACACGCGCAAAATGGCCGGCGTGCAGGCATGGAAAGAAAATGAGATTGCAAAACTTTACCTTGCGATCGGGCAAGAGAGTTTTGGCAAAGGTCAGAGCATTGGATCTGTTATTGATCAGAGAAAAAACGCGAATCAGCCGTATTTAACTGCCGAAGAGTTTGACGCTCTTCTTGATCTGAATGAACAATTGCGAGGGTGACCATATTTTGATCTTTTTTCTGATTATAGTATACTAACATTACTATGAAGCGAGAATTTACAGCGGTATACAAAAAAATAGGAAAGTGGTATGTGGGTTGGATTGAGGAAGTGCCCGGTGTAAATACACAGGGCAAAACAATCAAGGAAGTTAAGGAAAATCTTAAAGAGGCTCTTTTATTGATTATTGATGTCAATCGGGAACTTTTAGAGAGACAATTTTCTGGAAAAGTGATCCGTGAGCCTGTTTTTCTCAATTCAAGATAATAACAATGAAGCGGAAAATATTGTTACGGCACCTTCTTAAAGAAGGGTGCATATTTTTACGTGAAGGTCAGAAACATTCCGTTTTTTATAACCCGTTTACAGGCAGGACATCTACAGTCCCTCGACATATAGAAGTAAATGATTTTCTTGCTCGTAAAATCTGCAAGGATTTGGGGGTATTACCTCCTTTATAGATTTTATGGAACGATAGCACAGTCGTTAATTTAAAAAGCAAAAAGCCCCCTTACGGGAGCTTTTTGAAGATCTCAACTGAATGCGAGAACCAGGATTATCACCATTTATTATAGTATACTAACCTAGTTGTTATGTCAATAGTAATGGAGATGCGGGGATTTGCACCCCGGAGACCATGGGTGATAATCCTGGTTCTCGCACTAAGCCACCCCCATTACAGTCAAGAATTATATCACATCAATGGAACAGATCACAGTCCCGCAATTCATAGAAAACGAAGATAAAATCCTCGGACCTCTTACGGTGCGGCAGTTTGGTATTTTGTTTGCAGGAGGAGTTCTTATTTTTATCGCATTCAAGCTTCTTGATTTTACGCTTTTCCTGTTTGCCGCTATTATTATATCAGCCAGCGCAGGCACATTGGCGTTTTATAAAGTAAATGGCAGGCCTGTTCATTTTTTTATCGTAAACGTAGGCCAGACCATGCAAAGGCCGAGCTTGCGCGTGTGGAAACGCGACGTTGACAAGAATACTATATACGCTCTTCGGCGTGAGGCAGAAGAGGGATTAAAAGCTATTGAACTGGAAAAAACGGCGAAAACAACGCCCAAGCCTCGCGCGAGTGAACAGCGGTTATCTGAAATTGCATTATTGGTGGATACTGGCGGTGCGTATCGGCCGGAGCAGGACAATAAAACAGAGTTATTTTAATACAACAACATCGTAGCATTTCGTTAAAAGGTATACAATATACACAATGC
The DNA here is from genome assembly GCA_964556905.1 of uncultured Gammaproteobacteria bacterium. GTDB lineage: Bacteria > Patescibacteriota > Patescibacteriia > JACQRZ01 > JACQRZ01 > JACQSA01. Next base: position 7,144 of record CAZKXN010000042.1, on the reverse strand, counting down.
CGCAGAAAAAGAAAAAAACTCAAGAATCCGTAGTACGCGCGGGAAAAGGAACGCCTTCCACGCAAAAATATCTTCCCATGCGCGAGATTCGCAATGATACGGTAATAATGCGCGACGGCACTCTTCGCGCTGTGCTTTTGGTGTCATCAATAAACTTTTTTTTGAAATCCGATGACGAGCAAAAAGGGATTATCCAAGGATACATGCAATTTCTCAATGCGTTTGATTTTTCCATGCAGATAGTTATTCAATCGCGCAAGTTTGATCCTTCCAAGTATCTTTTGCACCTTGAAAAACTTGAAGCCGCGCAAACCAATGATCTTTTGAAAATTCAGATGACGGATTATAGGCAGTTTGTTACTGAACTTGTGGAGTTGGGGAATATTATGGATAAAAAATTTTTTTGGTTATACCATACGATCCTGTCGGAGACGCCAAGAAAGGATTTTTTAAAAAAGTCGGTTCGCTTTTTGCCATGCCGATTGATATCGTATTAAAACGCGAGCAATTTATGCAGCGAAAACATTCGCTTGATCAGAGAGTGGACAATGTAATGGGCGGATTGCAGGGATTAAGCTTAAATGCCGTGCGGCTTGATACGCAGAGTCTTATTGAAGTTTTTTATAATATCTACAATCCGGATACG
>CAZKXN010000042.1:0-6488 GCA_964556905.1 uncultured Gammaproteobacteria bacterium | reverse complement strand
TAGCATTTATGTAATTCAACTAAAATCAATGGCATTCAAACCGCAATCAAAACAAGACGCAAAAGCGTCGAAGAAAGTTACCGCCCCTCAAAAGAAAGCGCTTGAAGAAAAAAAGAAACTTGAGCTTGAAAAAGAAGTTCTTGAAGAAGAGCTTGTCTATCGCAAAGGGCAGGTTACGCTTAAAGATTTAATCGCGCCATCCGCGTTTGAGGTTGAATCTTCGTACATTCGTATTGGTTCAAAATATGCCCGAACGCTTTTTGTACTTGGGTATCCCCGGTATATTTATGTAGGATGGTTTGCTTCTATTATAAATTACAGCGCGTCGTTTGATATCGGGATCTTTTTTTCTCCACTTCCCATACAAATGGTGCTCAAGCAATTGCGTGATAAGGTGGGACGAGTTGAAGCGGAGATTTCCATGCGTGAGGAGCATGGAAAGCCGCGCGATCCTGCGGCTCAAACTGCTTTGCAGGATATGGAAAAACTTCGCGACGATCTTACGCAAGGAACAGAACATTTTTTTTCCTTGGGTTTGTATGTGACGCTCTATGCAAATTCAATAGAGGAGCTGGATAAGCTTACCGAAGATATTGAGGCCATTTTTGGCACCAAACTGGTATACACGAAGCGAGTATTTTACCAAGCAGAGCAGGGGTTTAATTCCACCTTGCCGCTTGCGGTAGACGAACTTGAAATCGGGTTTAACATGAATACATCGCCAGCCGCGGCGTCATTTCCTTTTATTTCGTCGGATCTGACTAGCGAAGCAGGGATTTTATACGGTATCAACAGGCACAATAACAGTTTGATTCTTTTTGACAGATTTTCTTTGCAAAATGCAAATGCTGTGGTTTTTGCGACGAGCGGCGCCGGAAAATCATACGCAATCAAGCTTGAAGTCTTGCGTTCCATGATGATGGGCACTGATGTGATCGTGATAGACCCCGAAAAAGAATATCAGCATCTGTGCGAGGCGGTCGGCGGCACCTATATTAACATTTCTCTTTCGTCCGCAAGCCGCATCAACCCCTTTGACTTGCCAAGGCCCATTGGAGAACAAGTATCCACAGCAGACATTATCAGAAGCGCGGTCATCACACTAAAAGGCCTGATGCGTTTGTGTCTGGGCCAACTCACTCAAGAGGAGGATTCTATCATTGATCGCGCGCTTTTGGAAACGTATGCGAAAAAAGATATTACTCCGCAGACAGATCTAAAGACTGCTGAACCGCCTACGATGCGTGATTTGCAGGATGTGCTTGAAGGCATGGTCGGCGCGGCATCGCTTGTGGAGAAAATTAAAAAGTACACAGAAGGAACCTTTTCCGGACTTCTCAATCATCCAACCAATGTGGAGATGCGCAATCAGCTTGTGGTATTTTCCGTGCGCGACTTGGAAGACGAACTCCGCCCCATGGCTATTTACACTATTGTCAATTACATTTGGAATGTTGTGCGTTCACAAGTAAAGAAGCGTATTCTTGTGATTGATGAAGCTTGGTGGCTTATGCAGAACGAGGATTCCGCGCGGTTTGTGTTTGCGCTCTCCAAACGCTGCCGCAAATATTATTTGGGGCTCACGACCATTACGCAGGATGTGAATGATTTTCTCAATTCTCAATACGGAAAGGCGGTCTTGACCAATTCCTCAATTCAATTGCTTTTAAAGCAGTCGCCTGCCGCTATTGATCTTGTCCAAAAAACGTTTATGCTTACAGAGGGCGAGAAATATCTGCTTTTGGAAAGCGCGCCAGGCGAAGGCATATTTTTTGCCGGCCAAAAACATGTTGCTATAAAGATCGTCGCTTCATACTCCGAGGATCAGTTGATCACGACCGATCCGCGCCAATTGCTGGAAATTGAAGCTGCGAAAAAAGAATTTGCTCAAGAGCAGGAAAAGATTTCATCTAATAACGACCTTACTATATGACACTGCGCGTAAAAATAGTTTTAATCGTTTTTATCACTGTCATTGTGGCTGTGCTCATTGGAGTCGGTATTTCGCTTTTTACTTTTTATAAAAAGAGCAAAACGCCTGCCAACGTCGTTGTTCAAACAGTAAATCAGGCGGTTGAGCCGGCAGATCAAGACATCGTAGAAAAACCGGACAAGACACCACCCGCGCCCCTTGCGCCGCAAGAAATTTCCCAAGAAGATAAAGCGCGCGGGGCCATTAACAGCATAGTTCCGTCATTTGTGGAAACATTTGGAAGCTACTCAAACCAAAGCGGTTTTGAAAATATGAGCAATCTTTTGCCATATATGACGCCGTCTATGAAATCGTGGGCGCAAGAGCAGATTGACAAAGCCCTTGCAAAACCCATTCCGGAAATTTATAAAGGAATCACTACGCGGACAAAGAATCACACAATAGAAAAATTCAATCTTGAGGAGGGAGTTGCAGAAGTTATGGTGGAAACCCAGCGCAAAGAGCTTGTCGGCGAAAGCACGAATTTTGAAACAATGGATAAAAATATTCTTGTTCGCCTGAAAAAGCATAACGGAGTATGGCTTGTTGACGGAGCATTTTGGCAGTGATCCAATACTTTAATAGCATGCTGATTCGCAAGACGCAATCAGCAGTATTTAATATTTTTTTTCCAAAGCTGTGCGTAAGATGCGGCGCGTACGGCGCGTGGGTGTGCGGTCCATGCGCGCAAAAACTCACTGCATTTTCCTGCCCTTTTTCTGCGAAAAATACCGCGAGCATACTGCCCCATGCTTTGTATTCGTATGATGATATGGCAGTACGCACGATAGTGCACGCTATGAAATATGAGGGCGTGAAAGAACTTGCGTCTTTTATGGCGCGCGAAATGAGCCGTTCGTGGAACGCGAATGTGCCATTGAGCAGTTTGCCTTCCGATAAAGTCGTGTTTGCGCCAATACCTTTGCACTCCAAAAAACTTCGCGAAAGAGGATGGAATCAGGCAGAGTTAATAGCGCGCGAGCTTGGCTCGTTGTTGAGGGTTCCTGTCCAGACAGATGCGCTTGTGCGCGTAAAAAATACACTGTCGCAAAGTTCGCTTTCTAGAGCTGAACGCCTTGCTAATATGCGCGGGGCGTTTGTTGACCGTTCCAACTCCGCATTGAAGGACAAAATAGTCGTGCTCGTTGATGATGTGATGACAACAGGGGCGACACTAGAGCAAGCGGTTGTGGCGCTGAAGCTCTGCGGAGCTGTGGAAATCAGAAGCCTTGTTTTTGCTCGCGGAACGAAATTGTCATAATGAATTTGAAATATCTTGGTTGAATGACGCGAGAATTTCCCTAACTGCTCGCCTGTCGTCCCAGGGGATTTTTTTATTTGCAAATACCTGCCATTGTTCTGCTCCTTTTCCAAGCACGCAAACCGTATCATCTGCCTTCGCAAGTTCAAGCGCCTTTGCAAGGGCTTCTCTTCTATCAAGAATTTTATAAATGCTTTGTCCCAGTTCTTTCTTTTTAATGCCATTCATAACTTCATTTGCAATTTTTTGGGGATCTTCTGAATACGGATCGTCGTTTGTGATAATAATAATGTCAGAGTGTTTGTCCAGGATAGCGCCCATGAGAGGCCGCGCGTTTGGGTCTCTTTCGCCGCACGCGCCGAATACAGTAATTAGAGAACCGCCCAAAGGTGCGACAGGGAGCGATTCAAAAAAGGACTGTAAAGAAATAGGCGAGTGAGCATAATCAACAATTATTTTATATGGCTGGCCTTCCTTGATGTATTCACATCTGCCGGGAATTACTTTGAGAGTCTTAAGGGCGGCGATCGTTTGGTTAGCGGGAACACCGAGTGCGAGAGCCGCCGCCGCCGCGGCAATGATATTTAATTTTTGAAGTCCGTTCATGAGCGGAATATCCGCTCTGGTAAGCGTTTGCGCTAAAGGGCCATCAGTTGTAAAAAATATTTTTTGTTTTGGTGCAGCGCGAAATTTTTGCGTTGTGAAATCTTCGGCATTTAGAATAAGGGTAGTATGGGCAGGCGAAATAATACGCGCATGGATTGTTTGGTATTCTTGCGCGTTTGCATGGTATTCCAGATGGTCTGGCTGCAGATTTGTAATCGCTACAATGGAGAAATGAATACCCCGCACTCTATACTGATCAATGGCATGAGACGAAACTTCAATAATCGCGTGTGTGCAGCCCTTCTGAAGAGCCGTTCGCAGAAATTGATTAAGAAAAAAAACATCGGGAGACGTCATTTTAAGCGGATTTGGTTTTTCTTCCCATTGTATTTTGAATGCCGCAGTTGAGAGAAGCGCATTGGGTATGCCCGCATGATCAAGAATATGGCTAAGAATGTACGCCGTGCTTGTTTTTCCTTTAGTGCCAGCAATGCCTATCACAGTGAGATGCTTTGCGGGAAAACCATAAAGTAAGGCGGCAAGAGCCGCTCGCGGGCAATGCCAGAGAATGTTGATGAGCTTTTGCGGAAGAATTTTTTTAATTATCGTCATCATAATCGCATACATTGATGTCACATATTGCTTCCACGGCTCGCCGCGCGACAGGTTTTGCGCGAACTCGCGCCTGATCTTCTGTCGCGCCGGGTCCGATAATGCCAAAACCGACAGGTTTGTCGTGAGTTAGTTGTAATTCCATGAGCGTTTTATGCACGACAAAACCCATCACTTCACCGTGAAGAGTTTCACCCCCTTCAATCCACCCCAGAACAACAAGCGCATCTATCATGGGATTAGCGAGTACACGCTTTGCGGCCAAAGGAATTTCGTATGCGCCGCACACATGAATTTCTGCGGCTAGACGGCCGTTGAGCGCAGAAATTATTTTTTTTGCCTCCATAACCATTTCTTCAGCAATTGTTTTATGAAAGTCGGCCGCGATAAGCGCTATGCGTGTCTTTTTTTTCATGGTTGTTTAATTTTTTTACAAAATCCGCCCACAGTATATTTTGCAAGCATATCCACCTCAAGATTCAGCGCATCGCCTTTCTTTTTATATTGGAATGTCGTATGCATGTAGGTGAATGGCGTGAGAAATACCGTGATTGTATTATTTCGGACTTTTCCGACTGTCAGACTCACTCCATCAAGCGCTATTGAACCCCTTTGCGCGATATAGCGCGTCAGACTATGGTGGAAAGCGCACGTTAGAGCATATTGGCCGTTATTTTTTTTAATGTCAATAATTTCAGCTCTGCCATCCACATGTCCCTGCACAATATGTCCCGAGAGCTCGCCGCCTATTTTTAAGGAGGGTTCAATATTTACTTTGTCATTTTTTTTCCATGAGCCGACGGTCGTGAGCTTTACTGTCTGCGGCATGTATTCAACAAGAAAATACAACCTCTTTTTTGTGATAATTGTTGAACATACGCCGGAAACAGAAACGCTTTCGCCTATTGCCCAGCGGCGCCGCAAATTCGGATCAATAATGGCGCGAAAAATCCCTTTTCCTTTTCCTATATGCTGTATGTCGCCGATACTTTTAATAATGCCAGTGAACATTTATGTTTTGATAGAAAAATATTGCCTTGCGCGCTCCACATCTTTTTGTATTGCGCGTTTGAGTTTTTCCAGAGATGAAAATTTTTTATTTTTACGCATAAAATATTCACACCGCACTGTAAGCTCCGTATTGTAGAGCATGAGCTTTTTTTGGTTAAGAATATGAACTTCAAATCTCGGCGGAAGCGAGTTTCCAAGCGAGTAGGGCGTTCCGTAGAATATAATGCTTGGCGCATCTTTAACTTTTTCAGAGAGTGCGGCGCGTCCCAGATACACGCCATGGTCAAGGCATGGCTGTTTATCAATAATAAGATTTGCCGTTGGATAGCCAAGCTTTCCCGCTATTCGCGAGCCTTCCGTAACAAATCCAGTGATAGTAATTTTACGCATTTTTTTATCCGTCCGGATGTCATGCTGTGCAAGCCGGCAGAGTCGGGTTTATTTTTTGCGAGAGAGAGAGAGAGTTATCTTTATTCATACAAGAAGTTTCAATCCTCGGTGAGATCCTATCCTTTGCGCGAACCTTTTTTGAGGAGAAGGAACACCTCGATTTCAACGGACCACGCGCCTGATCCGTTGGCTATTACCCGCCCTTGAGGCGATACGATACATACCGTCCCGTCGTGCCAACCTGTTCAACAACCCCCTCGCTCTCAAGCTCGGAAAGATACCGCGTTGCCGTGATGTCCGATACGCCAAGCAGTGTCTCAATATCATTATTGGCAACAGCTCTCTTCTCTTTCAGGAGATCGACGATCTTTTCTTTCCGTGCCTGCTTTTCATCGCGCTGTTTTTCCGCGTGTGTGCCGATACCAGACACCGAACGTTTTGTGCGCATGAACATATACACCGCAAAGGCACCGACACCACAACCAAAAAGAAAAGAGAGGATAGACACCATACCAAACGTATTCATACCCCCAGTATACCGCATGGTTATAGCTTTTCAAGACAATGCCACCTGTCAAATCATTTAATCCTCCGCCGAAATTCCCCGGGCGTAAGCCCGAGGGATGAAGAGTATCC
>CAZKXN010000041.1:9601-10261 GCA_964556905.1 uncultured Gammaproteobacteria bacterium | reverse complement strand
TGGCGATCATGCTGCGCCAGCTTTCCATTTTGATTTCCGCGGCAATTCCTCTTGTGCAGGCGCTCCGCATGCTTGCCGCTCAAATGGAAAAACCTGCGCTTAAAAAATCACTCACCGCAATTGTTGACGAAGTGGAGGGCGGAACCAAACTTTCTACCGCGCTTGAACGTTATCCCAATATTTTCAGCAATTTTTTTATCAACATGATCAAATCCGGAGAAACATCCGGAAAACTTGATGATACGCTTGACTATTTGGCGGATCAGCAGGAAAAAGATTATGAACTGCAAAGCAAAATCACCGGAGCCATGGTGTACCCGGTTTTTATTATTTGCCTGCTCATTGTCGCGGCATTTGTGATGATGACATTCGTGCTTCCCAAAATGCTCGGGATGTTTGCGGAGCTTGGGCCGAATATCAAGCTTCCTATCACGACGCGGATTCTTATGGCAAGCTCTGGTTTTTTTCAAAAGTTCTGGTGGATTATTATTGTCGGAGCTGTTGGTACAGCTGTGGGCGCCAAGTTATACCAAAAAACACCGCAAGGGCGCAAGATGTTTGATAAACTGAAATTGAAAATTCCTATTTTCGGCACGTTATTCTCATACGTGTATTTGGTGCGTTTTACCAGAAGCTTTTCCACTATTCTTGTCGGAGGCA
>CAZKXN010000041.1:8811-9591 GCA_964556905.1 uncultured Gammaproteobacteria bacterium | reverse complement strand
TTTGACCATTACATTGAAGATGAGGATACATATACAGTGCCGCAGGGCTTGCGCATTGTGCGGGATGTTGTCGGAAATTCAGTGTTTGAGGATTTGATTGATGAAACTATTAAAGAAGTGGAGGACGGCAATCCCGTATCCAGCGTATTTTCAAAATCACCGTATGTGCCTTCACTTGTTTCTCAAATGCTTGCGGTTGGAGAGCAAACAGGGCGTATTGATGAGGTGCTTGAAAAAGTGACGAGTTTTTACGTGAGGGAAATAAATGCCATGATTTCAAATGTCATTGCCTTGATAGAGCCGGCGATTATGGTGCTTCTTGGCGTTGGCGTTGGCATTATGGTTGCAGGCATCTTGCTTCCCATGTACCAGCTTACCTCTGAATTTTAACCATAAAATCGCAGAAAAACGCGCCCCCTTGCCTGCACCGCATTTGTTTTTTTGCAGTCTCCATTTACCAACAGCAATGTAATACCATGAGTTATGAAAATGTGGTATAATTATATATGTAATTGTGGATAACTTTTTTAAGTACTTTTTGACATTTCGCAGTAAGAGCGTTTGCCTGCTAAAACAAGCAGGAGGAAATCCGTCAAAATAACTGGGTTTTCCGTGGTCGCTTCGCTTTTGCCTGCGATGTCTTAATAGACATTATATTTAATATTAAATCATTATAGAAATTTTATGAGCAACAAAAAAGGTTTTACACTCGTAGAGTTGCTTGTCACCATTGGTATTATCGGCATCCTTGCAACTGTTACAGTTGTGTCTGTCGGCAGT
>CAZKXN010000041.1:4040-8801 GCA_964556905.1 uncultured Gammaproteobacteria bacterium | reverse complement strand
GCGAGCAAAAGCACGCGACTCAAAACGGCTTTCTGATATAAAGCAAATCCAAAGCGCAATGGAGCTATATAACAGTGACACAGGAGGAGCATATCCAGCTGGGGCAGGTGTGATTTTGGGGTCAAAAGAACTTGATGTGATTTGTGATATAGGGTTGAGGACAGATACCGCAGGATGTACTTCAACATATCTGAACCCGGTTCCAAAAGATCCTACAAGCACAGCTGGCAAGTTGGAGTATAAATATTCAGCATTCCAAACTGATGGTGTAACAGCGTGTACTGATGCGGCAAAAGATTGTGCAACGTATAAGATTGAATTTCAATTGGAGGCAAAATCTGGAGATCTTTTACCAGCAAAGACACATACTGCTACGCCGACTGGCATTACACCAGGCACATAGAGGAAAACGGAAAACGGAAGAAAACGAGCGTGAAACCGGTGTCAGGTCTGGTTTTTTTGCCAACCAAGAGAGGTCCGACGGCTATCGGGCCTCTCTTTCTTTTATAAAAACTAGTTTGGAAACGGGAAACGGGGTCAGGAGCCTTTTTCCCACTTTTCCCCCTTTCTCACGACAAAACAGGGTCAGGCACAAATTATTTTTTGGAAATTGAGCCAGACCCTATTTTTACTTTCTTTTTACGTCACTCATTGATATACTGGACTGCATGGATTTACTTATCGTTTTCATTCTCGGCCTTGTCATAGGCAGTTTTCTCAACGTTGTTATCCTTCGCACCAAGCGCGGGATTTCTCCTATGAGCGGGAGATCCTCATGTGAGAAGTGCGAGCGTAAACTTACCACATTGGACCTTATTCCAGTTTTGAGTTTTCTTGTTCTGCGCGCCAAGTGCCGTTCGTGTTCTGCACCCTTAACGCTTCAATATCCGCTTGTGGAGGCGGCCACAGGCATTCTTTTTGTCATTGCATACTCAAATATATTCCCATTGGGAGTCGTTGGCGTAGAATTTACAGCAACCAAACTCATAGACCTTTTTGGCGTTTGGGTGTTTCTTGCAGTATTGATAGTGCTTTTTGTCTACGATTTTAGGTGGTTTCTAGTTCCAATGAATATCGTCGTTCCAGCCATAGTATTTGCGTATCTTTTCAACAGCATCTATCATTCCTCAAGCATTGCTCCGTGCTTTAGCGCTTTTTTTGCACCATGCGCACTGCAGATTAGCTGGATACAATACGCTCTTGCCTCTGCTATTGGCGGATTCTTTTTTTACGCGCAGTATGCGCTCTCCCGCGGCAGATGGGTAGGCGAAGGAGATATGTACCTTGGATTGCTTATCGGCGCGATGGTTGGTTTTCCAATGGTGCTTGCCGCGCTTTTTATTGCCTACATGGTTGGGGCGACAGCAAGTGTCTTTCTCCTTACGGTATTTCGCTATACCATGAAAAGCGCAGTGCCGTTTGGACCCTTCCTCGCAATAGGAACAGCTGTTGTGTTATTATTTAATGAACCGCTCGTTTTGATCATACAGAAGTTATTCTATGTTGATTTCTAAAAATATTTCAGGTTTTGTTTCGGCTTGCGCTCATGGCATTCAGGTTTTCAAAAAGGATACTGACCCATTTTCTCCATTTTCTGAAAGCTATAAGCCGCAAAACGGTTTCACAATTATTGAGCTTGTCATAATTACAGTTATTATAGGCGTCATGGCGACACTTTCAGTTACGAATTTTCAGGCCGGCAGAGAAGATGAGGCGCTGCGAATTAACGCTTTGAGAATCGCGGAAAGCATACGCACTGCGCAAAACTACGCGCAGTCAGGCATTCATAAGTCGTATGTTTCGGCTCGCGCGTATGGAGTGTATGTAAAAAAGCCGGACACGGTTATTATGTTTTCTGATAATGCCGGCGACGCGAATAAAGTCGGTGTGTGGGAAGAACAAAGCAATGACGAGCCAATAGGAGAACCGGTAAGTCTTATTGTTGGAGCGGCGAAAAAATCTATCAGCATTGATGGGATTAGCATAGATGGGGCAAATACAAACAACGATGTTCATATTGGATTTCGTGTTCTTACTGCGTCAGGGCTTATCAATGGAAAGTCTGAAGGTGGAGTGGTTACTATAACGTTGAGGAGTTCAAAAAACAATCACACAAAGAGTGTCACTATAAATCGTTTGACTGGCCGGGTAAATGCTGAATACTAAAATCAAATGAGCGGCATTCCCTTGGGATGAAACCATTCGGGAGGGGTCCGTTCATCGTGATGTCTTTATCAACAGCAGGAGTTTTTTTGTCAATATGAAAATGTATATTGTAGTCATTACTTACAATGGCGAAAAGGATATTCAGGCATTTTTGGAGTCGCTTCGCGGCACGATAAACAAGGAATCCGCCAAACTCATTGTTGTTGACAATAATTCATCTGACGCTACATGCAGGGAGGTTGGGAAATTATGGGGTGATGCTTATGTGATCCGCAACACCCAAAACAGAGGATACGCGTGCGCGGGAAATCAGGGAATGCAATATGCCATAGATAATGGAGCAGAATACGTGTTTCTTGCAAATCAGGATATTATTTTTGAAAAAGGGTGGCTGGAGCCGCTTATTGAAGAAATAAAATCGCATTCCGAGACTGCCGCAGTACAGCCGCTCATTATGCTTGACCCAGAACGGGAATTGATCAATTCCTGCGGCAACGCTCTGCATTTTTTGGGTTTTGGTTTTACGCGCGGGTATCGCAAAACTCTTGCGGAATTTTCTTGTGCCAAACGCAAGGAAGTAGCGTATTGCAGCGGCGCCGCTGTATTGTATCGGGCTTCGGCGCTAAAAACAGTCGGCCTTTTTGACGAAGAATTTTTTATGTATCACGAGGACACTGATTTGGGGTGGCGTATGCGCGGCGCTGGGTACCGCAATATAGTAGCGTCGCATGCCCGCGTGTACCACCATTACGACTTTAGCAGGAGTATCCGGAAGTTTTACTTTATGGAGAGAAATCGGTACATGATCCTTTGCAAAAATTATGAATTCAAAACGCTCCTCCTCCTCCTCCCCTTATTTGTGATATGGGAATTCGGGCTTTTATTGTATAGCATCCTTTCGTCTCTTATACATCCAAAACAGACTTTGACGTTGAAAGAAAAGCTTCGCGCATACGCGTATTTTTTTCATGGGAAAAATCTCGTTCGGCTTATCAAAGCGCGACACGAGACAAACAAATCGCGCATCCTTCGCGATCGCGCCCTTGCGCCCTTGTTTGAATCCGAGATAGAATTTCAGGATATTGATAATTTCATACTTGCCAAGATTGCGAATCCTGTCACAAATGCCTATACGTTTTTTATAAGAAAACTTTTGTAGAAAACTTTGAATTATGAAACTTGCAGTTCTCACACCTGTTTTTTCCCCTTATCGCGGCGGTATCGGCGTTGTTGCGCACGCAAACGCGAAAATGGCGCGTGAACTCGGCTTTGACGTTACAGTGTTTACGCCACTTTATCCTTCATTGCGGAAGAAAGGCGTGAAGAAAAATGAGACAATTGACGGCTTGCGCGTCGCGCGTCTCACTCCATTTTTTGCGTATGGTAATGCCGCGCTTTTACCGCAGCTCTTTTTTTTGCTTGCAAAATTTGACAGGATTCATTTACACTATCCATTTTTAGAGACCGCTCTGCCTGTTTTGTTTGCAAAACTGTTTTTTAGAAAAAAATTCATTGTAACGTACCACATGGATTTGGTGGGAAAGAGATCCTTTGATCGGTTTATTTTCAAGGCGTACACAGGGTTTATTTTGCCGCTCGTTTGCGCGGCAGCAGACACAATCATTGTTTCTTCGCTTGACTACGCGCGCGCTTCGCGGTTGGCAGTGTTTAGAGAGAAGTATCGCCAAAAAATTGCTGTCATTCCTCATTCTGTAGATACGAGCGTGTATATGCGAAAAAAAGATTCAGACGCCTTGCGAGCGCAGTACAATGTGCTGGAGCATAATCAAGTAATACTTTTTGTGGGAGGACTTGATTCAGCGCATTATTTCAAAGGAGTTGAGTATTTATTGGAAGCGTTTGAAAGTATTGTACGGATGATGGAACATGCAAGGCAATATCCGCTTCCTGTCCTATTGCTTGTCGGATACGGCTCTTTGATCCCGTACTATAAAAACATTGCAGGTCAACTGGAAATTATGGATAAAGTGATTTTTGCGGGAACCGTGGATTCTGAAATTTCTCTGGCAAAATACTATTCTTTGGCTTCCGTCACTGTGCTTCCATCAATTGATCAATCAGAATCATTTGGCATTGTATTGATTGAATCGCTTGCGTGCGCAACACCGGTGATTGCCTCTGATCTTGCTGGCATACGCAGTGTTGTTAGAGACGGAGTTAACGGTTTTTTGGCGCGTCCGCGGGATGTTAGCGATCTTGCGATAAAAATATATGCTGTTCTGCGCGACGCCATAAACGCTGAAAAAATGGGTAAAGCTGGAAGAGCAATAGTAGAAAGAGAGTATTCGTACACGCACGTCAAAGAACTGTTTGGGGAAATAGTATGACGATTGCTGTAATTACAAGTCTGTATAAGCCCTACACAAGGGGCGGCGCCGAAATTGTTGTTGATACGATTATTGAAGAGCTTAAGAAAAAACATAAAGTAATTGTAATAACAACAACTGTATGGAGTGGATTGCGGTCGCTTATACCCAAGCGAACGCAAGAACACGGAGTTGTTGTATATCGGTATTACCCTCTCAATGTTTTTTCGTTTTCGGCAATTGAGGACAACAAACCATTTTTTCTTCG
>CAZKXN010000041.1:0-4030 GCA_964556905.1 uncultured Gammaproteobacteria bacterium | reverse complement strand
AAATTATATTAAAAGAAATTAATAAGATAAAAATGACACATTCAATTTTCATAGCGCCGCGGCAGTTCGGCATATTCTTGCCAAAGAAAAACCGGATATTGTCATGACCCATAATCTCAAGGGCATTGGCTATTGCGTAGCAGGAGCGATACGAAGCAAGAAATTGTTTCACATTCATACCATGCATGACGTACAGCTTGTAGCACCAAGCGGCGTTGTTATGGTCGGACAGGATAGATCGCGCGGATTTTTGCTGTCAGCGGGTTTTTTTTCATATTTTCACAAGGCGTTTTTTGGTTCGCCGTCAGTGATCGTTTTTCCTTCACGTTTTTTGAAAATTTTTTACGATCGCTGGAATTTTTTTCCCAATTCAAAAAAGATCGTACTGCCCAACCCGGTTTCACAATCTGCTTTTTTTGACTCTTCAAGTATTGATGAAGCATGCCAGAAACGTCTTCGCACTTTTATCTCGGGCCATAGAACTTTTTTATATTTCGGCCTTCTGAAAAAACAAAAAGGAATTTTTACATTATTGGACGCGTTTCGCGCACTGCCCGACTCGACAGCGCGGCTTTTTATATGCGGGAGCGGCAAGGAAGAGAAATATGTCCGCGCCGCGGCGAAAACTGATACTCGCGTTATGGTCATTGGATATGTTGATCGTTTTGCTTTGCGCGAGGTCTTTGCCGACACTCATTTTGTTGTCATACCATCGCTTTTATATGAAAATTCCCCCATGGCTTTGTATGAAAGTTTTTCAGCAGGGATTCCTGTTATCGTATCGGAAAGCGGAGGCGCAAGCGAGCTTGTTCGGGATTCTGAAAACGGGTATGTCGTAGAAGCAGGAAGCGAGCTGTCGCTTTTGCACGCACTTAAACGCGCGCGCTCACTTGACTTGAAGCGCTATCAGCGCATGTGCACGTCTGCCCGCGCGAGCGTTGCTGATTTTACTCCGAAAGAATATTGCGATCGGCTTTTATCCCTTACTCCCTTGCTATAAACACAAACACGCTGACTTTTTCATTATCAACACTGTACCACGCGTCAGCAATCGGTTTTATTTTATCAATGTTGTTTCGGAATCGCGGCTCATACGAATGAATAACAACATACACTCGTTTTACTCCCGTAAGAGACACAACATTGTCTATGATCTCGCGCGAGGGGCTAGAAAGCATTTTTACAAACGCATCGGAAAGCGGGGAAGAGGCAGGGATAGAATAATAAAATGCTTGATACGGCAAATCGTTTGCCTGCGCGACAGGAAAGTATTTCGCAAAACCGAATTCTTTAATGCTTGCCGCGGCAGTGGTTTGATTTGCCAAGACAGCATATTCTTTGCCAGAAGCGTCACTTTCAATCCAACGCACGGCATCAATATCATGCCGAGAAATTGTATAGCCGTGATAAGGTATATACGCGTCATTGCGCGGGTATGAAGAATACACCATCATTGCGCCGAGCGCTGAAAAAACAAGTATTGCTATGAAGATCAAAAAACGGTTTTTTTGCTTTTTTATTTTTTCCACTCCAATCACGAAAGCGGCTCCGCTAAGCACAGAAAGAAAAAGCATGGAGATTTCTTTTATCCTGTCAGCGTAAATCGTTTGCTCATAGACAGGCAGTGACGGGAAAGAAAGAACCGCTTTTGCCGCGATAAACGAAAGCGCCGCTCCGCAAAACCCGAGTGCGAGAAGAAAAATGGCGCGTCGCTTGTGGGCGGGGAATGTTCTTGCCATGAGCACACTAAAGAGCGCGCCTCCGAAAAAGAGAATAAAAATGTTTTTTGAAAACAGGTATTCCGGATCAAGAAGCGCGTTGAATCTCCATTCCCAATGAGGAATGCCAGACATGAGAAACGACTTCAGCGCGGCGAAGTTGAACAGTGTAAACGCAACTGCCAGTTGCAGTTGTATGCTTGAAAGTATAAAAAATGACGCCATTAAAGCCGCGGCGGAAATAAAAGGAGACACGCCGGCAAGAATCATGGATGGCCGCTTGAAGCATGACACTGCCAGAAACCCCAGTATTGGGAGACCAGCAAGCGGATGCACTGCAAAAAGCGCGAACGCCGCAAGAAAAGCAAAATACCGCAACCCATTGTTTTTTTCAATAAAAAAGAGTATGCTTGCGAGTATCGCTATAAGCGCGAGAAAAAATGCGTACCCCCACGGAGTTGCGGTATAGACTGGCGAAAGAGGCGCGAGAGAAAGAACCAGAATTGTCGCGACGAACGTGTTTGAATTTTTTAGCGGCGAAAGCGCTTCAATGACGCGGCTTAAAAGGAGCGGCAGTGAAAGCGCGGCAATGCTTACTATCAAGAATCGGTTGAAGAGTTCCAATGGCGCGTGAAAAAGTTTTGCCAATATCACCATTAGTCCATAATGGCCATTGTAGTATGGAGTTTTTGGCAATAGCGCTCCATGTTCAAATATGATTTTTTGGGCCGCATTGTGAAGAAGAGGATCAAACCCGAAGCCAAGAGGATATACTATTGCAAGAACGCTTGCGATTGAAAAAACGAATGCGCTGATTGCCGGCAGTATGGCGCGTTTCCGCGCGCCAAACATTCCCGCGGCAAGAAGAGCGCATAGGTTTAAGAATACGGCAATGAAAAAAATAGGAGATACCGCGTCCCAAGGACCCAATGAAGTTTCTGTTGTTTGAGAGGAGAAAAGGATTGCGACAGAGCTTGCGGAAAGAGCAAGAGAAATAATACAGAGCAGGAGCGTTTTTTTCGGAATCGGCGTGTTTGTTTTTTTACTACAAAGTGTTCGCGAAGCGGGAAAAAAAATTCCAATCAAAACCGGCACGCTCAAGATGAGAGCGATTGAAAGGGGAGTAAGATTTGAAAAATAAAGTACAGGCGCGCTCGCGATAGTTATAATCGCGATCATGGAAAGCGGAGCAAGCATAGCAGAGTCAAATGCTCCAAACGCGCATACGCGTCTGTTGAAAAAGTACCCTGCGAGCATTGTGTACATAAGAACGCCAAGAGGAATGCTCGCCATAATGATGGCAAGCAAAATATACACGCCTGCTAACGCATAGCCAAGAATTTTTACCAGATTGCGAGATGAAATTTCCATCGTTTCACGATACACAATATAAAAAAGCAGAGAAAACTCTGATAACCGACCGTATAATAATGGCTATTGGAGGGCGGCTGATTCCCGGTTGGGTGACGCCTAACCACATTACGTTTGTCCGCATAGTAAGCGCGCCTGTTGCTATTGTACTCTTGATGAATGAAAACTATCAATGGGGCGTGCCGTTCTTTTTCTTTGTCGCCCTCACAGATGCCATTGACGGCGCACTCGCCCGCACACGGAATATGATCACCGAATGGGGAATGATGTTTGACCCTCTTGCAGATAAACTGCTTATTATACCGACACTTGTGTTTCTTATGTTCAAAGAATTGCCACCATTCATAGGGGGAGGGGTGGTTGGCATTGAATTATTTATTATTTTTCTTGCGTTCGGATGGAGAAATGCCGGACAGGAAATCAAAGCGAATAATTGGGGAAAAGCAAAAATGATTTTTCAAGTTCTGGGCTGTCTTGCGCTTTTGTTTTCACTTTGGCTTTCACTGCCGTTTCATACTGTTGCCTCCGTGCTGTTTTTGGCGAGCATTTTCTTTGCCTGCATGAGTATTTTTCGGTATGGAATCTAAACAGCTTTCAGCTTTCAGCTTTCAGCTTAGTTGCGTTGTTATTGCGGCGGCTGTTTTTTTCTTTTTGTATAGTTTTCTTTCGTTTGAGTCTGTCCAAGACACAAGCATTAGACTGAATTCTCCGGACGAAACGGCAAATTATTTTTTTTCCAGATTATACGCAAATACCGGAGAGTTGAGCTATCATGAACCATTGCTTGCGGCAACTGAACATTTTTTGCATCCGCGCAGTATGACAGGAGTAAATAGCCGCGTTGTGCCGGTGAGTTTTATCGGGATGCCGTTTGTATATGGAAGTATCGGAAGGATACTTGGCGCACAAGCGATTCCTTTTATCACTCCTGTAATGGCAAT
>CAZKXN010000040.1:0-10324 GCA_964556905.1 uncultured Gammaproteobacteria bacterium | reverse complement strand
CAAAATCTGGGCTATTTCGTACGCCAGCAAATTGTTTTCGATCAAGAGCAACGAGTTCAGCTACTCTAAGACCTGTAGAAAACAATGATTCAAGAATTGCGCGATCACGAAGCCCTGCATTTGTTTTTATATTTGCCGCCTCACAAAGTTTTTCAACTTGCGGCACGTCAAGGAATTTCACTAAACGCTCTCGGTGCGCTTTCGGTAATTTTATTTTTTCCGTCGGAAGCGATTCAATATCCCGCTCATGAAAAAATGCGAAAAACATGCGAAGCGCGATTAAATAGCGGCTTTGAGTTGAGTTTTGAAGTGTTGAAGAAAGTTTTCTAGTAGCGTTGGGACGTCTCGAGAGCCATATACGATATCCATGTATGTGTTCCGAGGTAAGTTCGCTTGGAGTGAGTGAAGCTAGGTTATTTATTTTTAGCCACTCAATAAAGCGCTTTAGAAATCTACCGTAATTCTTTACGGTATTTAATGAGAGGCCTTTTTCAACCTCTATGTATTCAAGAAAATCAATGAAATATTCAGGTGTTGATTTTTGCATACACTGTACCTAGATTTACCTACATTATACGAAGTATTATATGGGTTGTCAAGTTGATTTATCCACACTCACCCACCGATTCTTACATAAAACAAAGCGGGCTCACCTAGTGTGTCCCGCTAAAACAATCTACCACTAATCACCTTAATAAGCTCACGGAGCTTTTCTATAATATCTTTATCTCTTTCAAATGGCTTGCAAAAAAGTAAAAAATCTTCACGAAGCGCTCTGGAAAACAACTTTTCTTCGGAAGTATCACCACCCTCATCTACCTTAATAAGTAAGCTCGGAACGCCATGATTATTGATACGGATGTGTGGTATAAAGGGATCTATTTCACAATACCAGATCGAATTAGAAGATATAAAGATCCCCCACCTCATAGACATTTTGGTTGCGTCAATGAGGTCTTGAATGGTTTGAATATACTTTAGTTTTAGCGCTAACTGGATATCTGTATATTGAGATGCCTCACTACTTATTTATTCCTCTCATCTATTCCTCCACTCTCTCTCAATCTTACAAAGTTCATCAACCAGATCTTCAAACCTCTGCCGTTCCTCTTCGGGCATCTTATTAAGTGTTTGGGTTAGAAGACGCGGAGATATTGACGTAAGATTTATAAGCTTTGTTATAGCTTTTGGCCGTGTATTAACCACCACTATCTTTATTTCCATTGCCTTCCTCCTTTAATGAACGCGAATCCTTCCTCCTGGATTCTGGATTATGAGAGTATACTATAATGGACAATAAAATCAATGCGCTGTACCTCTTGCAGCCGCTTTGTCATTCCCGCTAAGTTGTCATTTTTTGAGAATGGCCGTCATATTTCTGAATAAGTAAGTATAGAGCATCCAAATGACCTTCAAAAACAACGCGTTCTTCACTGGACATGTTCTGAAGTATCCTTCTCAACATATGGGGCGGATTAACTGTAGCCAATACTGCCAGCTTTCTGGCTACTTCCATGTTCGTATTAACGACACACCGCATTGCCTTCCTCCTTTAATAAACATGAACCATTCCTATATGGTCCACTGCTATGCTATTATACTAGATACTTTGCAACTCTCAAAGTGTATATAATACAGAGCATTGTAAAACTCTCCATTTGTCATTTCTAGCGACCAGAAAGAGGTCGTATACGCTTACGCTACGGTCGGGATGACAAGAAAGTTTTTGTAACGGTATGAAATTTTTCTACGCTTTCGCACTGCTGTGCGCTATGTGTTTTGCAATATCGGCGCCTGTTTTTGCTTTAGAATCCTCTACTGTGATTTATGTGTATGACGGCGATACCATCGCGGTAAAAACGGGAAAAAAAATAGAAAAAGTCCGGCTTCTTGGAATTGATACTCCGGAACGCAAAGACAAACGTGGCGTCGCACAATGTTATAATAAAGAAGCTAAAAAATTCTTGAAAAATCAAATTCTTAATAAATCCATACGGCTTGAAAAAGACGCTCTCGCAAAAAACCGCGACGTATACGGCCGGCTTTTGCGATACGTATATCTTGGCGCAACATTGGTAAACGCTGATCTTCTTAAACAAGGATACGCATATACATACACACGCTCCCCTATTCAACGATTGTCAGAGTTTATTTCTTACGAAAAAACCGCGCAAAAACATAAGCGCGGATTGTGGAGTCCAAAAACGTGCGATGGTAGGAGATATTAGCTCCGAGGCAAACGCCGAGGAATGGCCGAATCTTTTTGCTGATACCTACAGCCATCCTTCACTTCGTTACGGCAAATACTTCAATGGATCCTGCGGAATGCCGTTAAGGCGAACTTCAAAGTGCAAATGCGGTCCTGTAGTAAGACGACCTGCTCCTGGCGTGCCTGGCGTGCCTCCGGAAAAGCCAATAATATCACCCTTTTTCACATAAGTATCCTGCGGGACAATAATGCGGCTCACATGACCGTATACTGTGGCAAGTCCTGAATCATGAACTATCATAATATAGCTATATCCCATGCCGCTATCCTTGGCGCGAGCCACATACCCCGCTTCAGCCGCTTTAACAGCAGTGCCTTGATACGCGCGTATATCAACGCCCGGATGTTCAAACACATTGCGATATGGATAATTCTTATCGTGAAAATACGCTGATATCCCGCGTGAAGGATCTACTGGCCACGTCACACTCACTTTTCCGGTGCCAAAAATCTGCAGTTTTTCCCGAATGCTTTTTTCCAGAGATGAAATATCCGAATCAGCTGAAAGCTGTTCGGCGCGCGCATCATTCAAAAGCTGTTCATATTTATCCTTTGAAAGCTGGGACTGGACAATCAAAGTCTGTTTTACCCCCTTTTGCTCATCAAGCTGGGATTTTATCTTCTCAAGCGATTCTTGCAGAGAAATCATTCGCTCCTTGCTTAATTCAAGAGTGTTTTTCTGCGCAAGCAATTGATCTTTCAAAACCTTGAGCCGCTCAATAGTGGAAAAAACCTCTCCTTGCACACTCTCAAGATAACGCACTTCGTCAAAAAAATCAGAAAACCTCTCATTCGTGAGAAGAATTTCCAAATAGTCTTTCTCGCTTTGCTCATACAGCTGACGGATAAACGCGGACAAACGATCTTTCTGCAAATCAATTTCATTTTGCTGTTGAACAATCTGCGCGTTTGCCTGATCTATTTCAAGCCCTAATTGCTCAATTTCCACCTCTGTTGCTTCAAGATCAAGTCGTGTCTTTTCTGCCTTATCTTCCATGATAGCAATTTCACTTTCCAGACTGATTGTTTCTGCTTGCCGCTGACGGATATTCTGTTCATACATCGCAATCTGTTTACGAAGCGTGTAAACCCTGCTCCGCTTATCGCGAATCTGCTGATTAAGCTCTAAAATAGTGACATCTGATTTCTCCTTTGCGGCATCTAGTGAAAAAGTGAATAACGTAAGTACTGCCGCAACAATAAGAAAAAACACTGAAATAACGGTTGAAATTGACCCATGCGATGACGCGCTAGAATTGCGAGATACGGGTGAAAGTCGGTTCAATGCGTCTTCAATACGATCAAGAGTTTTTTTTTTTCCCAAAATTTCCGCAATATCAAACGGACTTGGACTTGCCGCAAGACCTGTGAGAGCAACACGCAATGGCCAAAGCGCCACGCCATTTTTTATCCCTTGTTTCGCAATTTTCTCTTTCAATTTTGATTCAATGCGCTCCGCTATGAAATCCGACTCCCCCACATCCATAATCGCACTTTTGGCAATGCCAAGCCCTTCCTCAATATCTTGCTTTGAACAACCCTTCCACAAAAGCAAGGCGTCGTCATATTCAATATCCTCCGCAAAAAAGTATGAAATACGGTCAGAAATTTCAGAAAGTTTATGAATACGCTCCCTCTCCAACTGAACGATTTTCTCCATTCTTACAGTTTGCTCGCCTGGAAAGTTTGTTTTTGCGGATGAGTACCCTGCTGAAACAAAATACGGCTTGCACAAATCGACAAGCTCGCTAATGTTTTTCTTGCGAATATAATGCGCATTGAACCAATCCAGTTTATCTGTATTAAAAATCGCGCCTGAATTATTCACTTGCGCCAGGTCAAACTCTGCCTCAAGTTCATGAAGTGTAAAAAATTCTCGCTCGCTTCCAGGATTCCATCCTAGAAGAACCATAAAATTAATAAGGGCTTCAGGCAAATACCCGTCAGCGCGATACTCAAGAAGTGAAACTTTGTTTTGGCGCTTTGATAACTTTGTGCGATCAGTGTTCAAAATGAGCGGAAGATGGACAAAATCAGGGATAGGAAAACCAAGCGCGCGTTCCAAAAGCACCTGCTTTGGAACATTTGAAATATGCTCTTCTCCGCGTATGATGTGGCTAATCTTCATAAGATAATCATCAATCACGACAGCAAAATTATAGAGCGGAGTATTGAAATCTTTTGCAATAATAAAATCATCAAGGATGTCTGTATTAAATGTCAGTTCACCGCGAATATGATCATGCACTACAAGCTTTGCGCCGCGCTCTATGCGAAAGCGAAGAGTTGAAGCGCGTCCTTCATTTTTCAGCCGGTTTTGTTCGCTCTTGGAAAGACACTTGCACTTTCCACTATACCGCGGCGGCTGTTTGGAGAGCGCTTGCAGTTCTCTTTCTTCCTCAAGCTCCTCTTTTGTGCAAAAGCATACATACAGAAATCCTGCATCATTCAATTGCTCAAGGTACGTACGATAGACAGAAAAACGCTCGCTCTGGCGATATGGACCATACTCCCCTCCCTTTTCCGGACCCTCGTCCCAATTGATTCCAAGCCATTTAAGGCCGTCAAGAATATCTTTTTCGTATTCTGATTTGGAACGTTCCCTGTCCGTATCTTCTATACGCACAATAAATGAACCTTTATGCTTTCTTGAAAAAAGATAATTAAATAACGCGGTGCGGGCCGTACCGATATGGAAAAAACCAGTTGGTGAAGGGGCTATTCGTGTTCGGATCACAATCCTGTTTTATTTAGTGCTTTGAATTTGTCATCCCCGCGTAGGCGGCCTAATATTGAGGTGTGGTATCAGGAGACGGCGCAGAACTATCGCTCTTATCCCACTGCTTCAGCACTCCAAAAAAATCAGTCATTTTCTCCAGATTAGTTTCAGAATTTGCAAGAAACGGCATTAGTATTCGGACTGCTTGCAAAGATAGCGTGCTTGAAACGCGCGATCGCACAGAATCAGTGAGCACTGCAAAAAATACACCAACACTAAGGATTATAAACCCAAGCACAGCCCAGAATACAATCGCCGCCTTTTCTCCACGAAAAAATTCAAACGCCGTAGTTCGTTCAACCGCAGATGTGTCGTGGTATTGAAGATACCCGTACGCAACAAGAAAAGGAAAAGAGAAATAGAGAAGTAAAATCGTAAGAAGAAACGCAAAAACCCATCCGCCGGGAAGGCCAAGCAAGAGATTGTAGAGCGCTAAAATAAATACAGTGTATGCCGCGATAATTGCTGTATATCTGCCGAATACCTTGATAAAAAGACCGTGGAGAAGATAGCGGCTTTTCGCAAGCGACTCTGCCCCTTTTTCAGACTCAAAAATGACAATATAAACAGCAAAGTAGTACCACACGCCAAAAAGAATAGGAAGGATTCCCGTGAATGATGAGCCGTAAAAAATCAGACCTAAAATTATCGCAACCCAATAAAGCGATGCAAATCTTTCACGAGCTAGTTTGAACGCATCTTTGAGAGAAATGACTCGCCCTCTGGAATACCATTCATGGATAAGAAGCGCGCTGGCGGTAAAAAAATAACTATACAAAAATCCAAAGACTACAAAAACAGAAAAATTCGCAAACGAAACTGCAAAAAGCGCAAACTGCTGACTCTCGTTTGCAAAGGACGAAATAAAACCGCTAATCAGGAGATTCGCAAGTCCTGCCGCCGCAAGCAGGCCCGTAAGGCCGGCAAGCTGTGAAAACAGAGCCCTATAGATATGCAAAGATCTTGCTATAAGCGATCCTACCCCGGGAAGGTACACGATCGAAATATAGCCATTTGCTTTTTGTCTCATACGCATGGGAATGATGAGTTAATATTCAAGCTAATGATTTTTTGCGCCCAACAGGGATCGAACCTGTGACCATCAGCTTAAAAGGCTGCTGCTCTACCTACTGAGCTATGGGCGCGTGCCATAATTTGTTTTAATTATAAACGAATACAAAAGATATTTCAAGTGAATATAAACTATCCACACTGTTACTAACAGTTTGACGCGACTTTTCCTTGCTAAAAACAGCATATCAGCTAGAATAAGCGCACAACAAACACTTTCTTTATATGACGCAAAATACAGAGCAGTCAGAAAAAATTCCTCCGCACAATATTGAAGCTGAACAATCCATGCTTGGCGCGCTTCTTATTGACAAGGATGCAATCATTCGTGTCGCAGATACTGTCAAGCCAAATGATTTTTATAAGGCCAACCACTCAATGATCTTTGAAGCGATGCTGGACTTGTATGAAAAACGAGACCCAATTGACCTGTTAAGTCTTGGCAATCGCTTGGATGAGAAAAAGAATCTTGAGCAGATAGGGGGCAGAAGCTATCTCATCGGTCTTGCCAACATTGTGCCAACGTCAAGCAATGTGTTCCATTACGCAACAATAATACAAAAAAAGGCAACTCTTCGCCGTCTGCAAACAGCAGCATCCCAAATCGTTGAACTTTCATACACTGATGATGACATAGAACAAGTGCTTGATAAGGCGGAAGAGCGCGTGTTCGCTGTTTCGCAGAAATTGAATAAACAAGTGTTCACGCCGCTCAAAACTATTCTCGGGGAAGCGTTTGAACGTATTGATGAAATCCACAAGGAAAAAGGCAAGATCCGCGGACTCCCAACCGGTTTTTCAAGTCTTGATAATCTTTTGGCTGGTTTGCAGAAATCCGATCTTATCGTGATAGCGGCGCGGCCAAGCGTCGGGAAAACAAGTTTCGCATTGGACCTGGCGCGGAAAATGGCAATACACCGAAAATCATCAGTTGGAATTTTTAGTCTTGAAATGTCAAAAGAACAACTCGTAGACCGGCTCATTTGCGCGGAAGCAGGGGTTGATCTGTGGAAAATGCGCACAGGCCGCTTGAGTGATAAAGGGGAAGGCGACGACTTTGTGCGTATTGGCCACGCGATGAACACGCTTTCAGAGGCAAAGATATACATTGATGACTCTGCGTCGGCTAATATCCTTGAGGTAAAGTCAAAGGCGCGCAGACTGCAAAGCGAGCATGGTCTTGATTGTATCATACTTGACTACCTTCAGCTCATGGAAGGCAAATCAAAGCCTGAAGGACGCGTTCAAGAGGTCGCAGAAATTACGCGCGGATTGAAATCTATCGCCCGCGAACTAGGTATTCCGGTTGTGGCTCTTTCCCAACTTTCCCGCGCGGTAGAGCTCAATAAACCGGCTTTACCGCGACTGGCGCATCTTCGCGAAAGCGGCAGCATAGAGCAGGACTCGGACGTAGTTATTTTCATCTACCGCAAAGCAGCGGACAGGAATTATCGCTATGACGACCTAACTGATGAGGAAAAACGCATCGCTGAAATAATTATTGCAAAACACAGAAACGGGCCAACTGGAAAAGTAAAGCTATATTGGGATGAAAAACGTGTGAGTTTCCGAAATCTTGAACAGCAAGCGCAACAGGAAGAACCATTGTTCCAACTGCCATTTTAATATGTCGTATCCTTCCACTATACAACAGCTCGTTGACTGTTTTTCTAAATTTCCCGGAATAGGAGAAAAATCCGCACAAAGATTTGTGTTTTATCTTTTGCGGCAACCTCAACAAGAGCTTTTACGGCTTGCAAAACTCATCATGAATCTTCCTGACTCCGTTATCGTATGCAGAATATGCTGCAACTACTCTGAAAAAAATCCATGCTTCCACTGCACAGGATCTTCGCGAGACCAAACTGCGCTCTGTGTTGTCGCATATAGCCACGATGTGCGTGCGCTTGAAGGAACAGGGGCGTACCGAGGCCTATACCATGTACTCGGCGGAACCCTTAATATCCTTGACGGCATTACGCCGGATAAACTACGGATCAAAGAACTCATAGAAAGATTACGGGATACAAACAATAAAATCCAAGAAGTGATTCTTGGATTTAATCCTAACCTTGAAGGAGAAAGCACTGCTCTTTATCTTTCCAAGCTTTTAAAAACCTACGATCTTAAAATCACAAAACTTGCAAGAGGGCTTCCCCGAGGCGCTGATATTGAATATGCAGACGATATTACGCTTTCAGAAGCGCTAAAGGCAAGAAGAGAGGTAATAGAGCGGCAATGAATTATTAGCTTTATTGCAGGCGAATCAGACCATTATTCCATGCGATGCGAGCCGGCAGGATCGGGTTTATTTATATTGAAACAATCTGCAGTTTGGTAAAAAATTGCCTGTGCCCGCGTTTTCGGCGGTATCGCACTTTTGGTTTGAATTTGATCACTGATATTTTTTTCCCTCTCCCCTGCTCCATAATCTTTGCCGTGACGCTTCTTCCTGCAAGAAATGGCGATCCTATTTCAACGCTTACGCCATTTTCTTGCGCGCTTAAAAGCACTTCGTCCAATTTCAGTTCTTCACCAACTTCTCCGGGGAGTTTTTCCACATTTACCACATCCCCTTCTCTAACTAAATATTGTTTTCCCCCTGTTTTGACGACTGCGTACATATAAATACATCTAATTCAATAATGCTCTAAATTATGACAGACGATCGTTCTCTTGTCAATCACGTCCGGCGCAACTATTCACCTTTTTCCAATAAACCAAAACGACAATAATTATAAGCGGCTCTTTGCTGATTGTATACGTCCCCGCAAAGCACATCTGTCTCATCCATACACGACTCTGTCATTTTTCTACATTCTCAACCTATGCAAGAGTATTCGTCCTTTTTTGCGATGCAATAAATTTCTGCTGTCTGCGGACTAGCAAAATACTTCCTGCGACCATAATCGCAATCAATACTGCAAGGGTCAATAATTTTTGCCTGCTCTGTAAAAAAAGCGCGAATGTCCCAAAACTGGCTGAAAAAAAGTATAAAATCAAAACTGCCGCGCGATGGGAAAAACCCGAATCCAGCAAACGAAAATGAAGGTGTTTGCGATCGCCTCTGAATGGCGAACGCTTTTCAATAAAAATGCGCCGCAGAACAACCCATACGCTATCAAGGATAGGAATGCCAAGAATTAAAAGAAGTGTTGCGAATTTTGCGCCTGAAATGATTGCAAATACCCCAAGCAGGTATCCTGCCAGCGTGCTCCCCCCCTCTCCCAAGAAAATTTTTGCGGGATAGAAGTTTAAAAAAAGAAATCCTGCAAATGCTCCAACGGCTATTGCTGCAAGTATTGCGGTAGGATAATTGATAAAAAGGAACACGCTGATAATCGCAATAATGCTCATGCCTATCACTGCAATGCCGCTCACGAGCCCATCAAGACCATCAAGGAGTTTTGTCGTATAAATAGCGCCAATAAGCCACAAAAATGTCAGTGTATCGGCAAAGACGGTAAAGTATCGCGGTGCGTCGTTCCACCACAGAACAAGAATTTTATATGTGTCCAGATGGATTACATCGCCGCCAAATGGGTTTGATATTGCTTCAACTCCTATGCCTGATGCAATTATAGTGAGCGCCGCAAGGACCGGCCATAGTATCTGAATTTTTGGCGGAAAACGAAATACATCATCAAGAACGCCTCCGACAACCAAAAAAAATCCTCCAAGGATTATGCCGGCAATGTGCTTGCCTGCAACCTGCGCATCGGCAATCACGTGCCACTCTGCCGGACGAAAAAAATAATACAACACTGCCAGAACCGCAAACGCGCTAAATGGGGCGATTCCCCCGAGGAGCGGGATTGGTTCTTTATGAATTTTCCGTTGTTCGCCGGGCTGGTCTACTATGTTGTGTTTTAATGCAAAAAAACGCACCCCGCGCGCAAGAACGTACGAAACAATACCTGCAAATACTGCGATTATAATAAATTGCATAGCCCTTAGGGTGATGAGATGAAATTAGGATGACGATACATTTGGCCCGTTCGGCGTATCTTTGATGTAAAATCCAGCTTGCTCTATTGCCGCACGCAGTAAATCCGCTTTTTTCCAATCTTTATTCTTCCTCGCTCCTTCACGCCGATTCGCAAGTTCTAAAATTTTTTTAGGAATTTTAACATCATGCCCGTTCACTGCTTTTTCCAATCCCAAACCAAATACACTGTCCCACCCGAGTATCTGCTTATACGCAT
>CAZKXN010000039.1:0-10418 GCA_964556905.1 uncultured Gammaproteobacteria bacterium | reverse complement strand
CACCAGGACCACCGGGACCACCTTGCTGACCGCCAAAACCGCCCGGTTGACCGCCTGGTTGGCCGCCAAAACCTCCGGGTTGGCCGCCGAAATCACCAGGACCACCGGGACCACCTTGCTGACCGCCAAAACCGCCCGGTTGACCGCCTGGTTGGCCGCCAAAACCTCCGGGTTGGCCGCCGAAATCACCAGGACCACCGGGACCACCTTGCTGACCGCCAAAACCGCCCGGTTGACCGCCAGGACCCATCTGACCGCCTGGTTGGCCGCCGACGAAATCACCAGGACCACCGGGACCACTCGGTTGACCGCCTGACTGCTGTCCATTCGGCTGTCCTTCCGGTTGACCGCTGGGACCTGCCGGTGCAGTTTGCGCCACAATGATTGTAGCAGTTGCAAGAAGACCCGCAGCCACCACAACCAACAATGGTTTGTTCATCTGCATACTTTTATAAAGTTAACGAACGCACGGCTGTTAAAATTGCCGTACATTTCGCATATTAGTTAGGTTTGCAGTAATTTTATCACTTTTTCTTTGTTTTGAGGAGAGCAAAGATGTGAATAACTTTTAACGCTATCTTTTCTATTTCCTACTCGCTCCAAAATTGCCCTGCCTGTGAATTACTTTGAACATGCTTTACATATCATAGAACAGCCCGAAATGACAAATATAACTTTTTGCAACACTCACAGACTAATAACATAAAGAAAAGTGTGCCCAATTTTTGAAATATGTTTCCATCCTGGAAACTCACAATAACTCGTCACAATTTGAGCGCCCGGTTTCAATTCATTCATCAACTTATGTTCCAGCCGTTTCATAGCAGGCACTATGCCGTAAAAAATAATAATATCATAGGCGCCAACATCAGTTGACCAAAAGTCAGCTAGCTGGATATGTACAGTACCAGTGTATTTACCGCAAGCGATTTTCTTGCGAGAAAGCCATACTAACAACGGATTAATCTCAAATCCCACTGCGTGCGCGCCTCTTTTCGCCGCCGCGATCACGATTTTACCGTTTCCCGAACCCAAATCCAGAACTTTTTTTCCTTTTACATCCCCTAACAAAGAAAAAATTTCATTCACTGTTTTGTCTCTGCTTGGCACAAACGGCAAGCCAAGAGTCCGAAGAACGAAAAAATAAAAAAGGACTCCTGTGATAACAGAAAGGAATATGAGTGAAAGCATAGCGCTGTCAAAGACAGTCATATACTTCCAAAAAGCGCGCGAATGTATAATGGAATATCAGATGGTGCATGCACGATTGTATGTGGATTCCCTTTTTGCAAAGTTTCGGCAGGATGGTAGCCCCATGTTACGCCTATCGTCGGAATGCCAAGCTCGCGGGCCTCAAGAATATCTCCTAGCGTATCTGTGACAAAAACACAATCATCCTTGCCCAATCCCCTCTTCTGAAGCTGTGACGACATTTTTTCTGTCTTTCTATGATGCACATCTACACCGTCTATATCTTCAAAATGAGTGTAGAGATTATGCTTTTCCAAAAAAGAACGGATCGGATCGGTCTGGGAAGAAGAAACAATTGAAAGATCGTACTCGCCATGCAGATTTTTCACGACATCTTCTATTCCAGCTACAGGAGCCAATAGCTGAAGTTGGTCTGAATATTTGGTGTGAAACTCCAAATCCCATCTATACCTTCCCTGCGCGTAGAGCTTGCGAAGCTGTTCAGTGACATTGCCTTCTGATACTTGCCTAATATGATCAACAACATCGGGAAATGGATTTTTTTCATAAATAATGCGAGCGCACATATCAAGAGTATCCACAATGACACCGTCAAAATCAAAAAAAATAATCTTGCTTTTATTATTCTTATGCATAACTGTCACATACGAATATCAGATCTCGAAACCCTTCGAGGGCATAGTGTCTAGAAAAATCGGTAGTACGCGTCATTGAATTCTGTTTCGTAATCAATAAAATTGCGTTTGAATTCTGAAAATCCATGCCATTCTTTCGGGTCTTTTTCTGTCCACACTCCGCCAAAATTTAAGTATTTGATGTTCTTTTTGAGCGCGTAGCCAAACCACGCATCAATACACCCTGTGCCGGCATTACACTGCTTTCCTTCCGAAATAAGAAAAGAAGAAATATGAGAGCTGATGCGGTCATAGTTAAAAACGCACAACCCCCCGGTAATGCCAGTATGGCCTTGCGCAAGAAAAAAAACAAGATTCTCGTCGGAAAGCCGCTGAATTTTTTGTATCACAAGCCCCTTTAGCCCTTTTGGTATCAAGCCAGTTTGAAATCCAGCGCAATATTCTTCTCGCGTGCCTAGCCGTATCAATGTATCTGAAGAAATAAACTTTCGCATATTCCGCCGCGCGCGCTGGCTAAACGTATTTTGATAGTCTTGCCGCGCCAGCGCAATGCCTTGCCGCCAATCGTGAGGGAAAAACGGTGGTGACAACGGATGCCACACTTGTGGAATATCTATGCGGCGCCACGGAGTCCAGCTTATCATCCCATGCTTTTTCTGACCGCCGCGCACATCCTCAATACGCGGCTCTTCATCTGTGTAAAGATATTTCGCGTACAGAAACGGGCCAATTCTTCTAACATACCCGTATCTCCGAGGTGAGCCAACCACCCGCCATCCATACTTTTCCATACAGCGCGCGTACGGCTCGCTTTGCCAGTGATCATAATAATCAGAAGGTAGCTCTTGTCGGAGAAGTGTAATGGGCATATCACAGCGATGCAATGGCTTTTTTGAAAACCTCTGCTATTTTTTCAACTTCCCATCTCTGTTCAGTGCCTGAAGATATTCGCACAAAAGGATTGGCAGCAGTCGCGCGCAGAGCTGTTAAGTACACCCGCGTCGCAGAAAAACCAAAGCTGGTTCCGGCGAGGATGGAAACTTTTTCCTTACCCGCATATTGAATTGCGCGGCTGATGAATTTTTTATAGAATCGCACAGACCTATGCTTTTTCTGAAACATCGGCACAAAAAACGAACCATGAAAAGAGAGATCGTAAGCCCATTGATAACTCGGGTGTTCGAAAAGACCCGGATAGATAATCTGCTCTATCACCCTATTGGACGTGTGTGAAATAAAATCCGCAAGTTCTTGCGCCAGTATCATTGAGTTGCGCCCAAGCCGAATTAAGCGGCGAGTAAGATGATTTCTGTCCGGTGCGACAAGGGAGTGAATAGATGCGTCAGGGATATTTACGCCCAAATGCATGCGATATTCAAAGAGCTTTCCCGCTTCTTTCCCATACCCCCACACAACCCCACCCGTAACACGATCCATGCCAAATTGGTAAAACTTATTAAGACTCTCAACAATAAAAAAAGTAAGGTTCCGCGGCTTGCGAATGTATTTTTCCAGCGGCTGAAAAAAAACGCTCGCGCAGGTGTTGTCAATCACCATATATGTATCAGAGTGTTTTTGCGCCGCGAGAAAATCCATAATAGCTTCAAGGTTTGGCCTGCACATTGTTTCGCTGTTTGCCAATGTGTCAAAAAAAAGGATACGCGGAGAATACTGTAAAATCTGTTTGCATACAGTGTCTGTATCAGACTCATCAACTTCTATAACGTTCGGCGCAAAACTTTTTTCCACCAGCTCTTTATTTTCAAAATATACTCCCTTACCCATTATCACAGGCCCATTGATTTTTTTTTCCATGATTAAAAAATTCAAAACAGTCGTAAACGCCGCCATACCGCTTGCTGTTGCATAAAGATGCACAAATGGCTTGAATGCCGCATCAATATATTCACGCACAAATGCCCGTTCGTACGGATACGCGTCAAGATGGTGATCGCGCTTATAATCATTTATTGTTGCTTCAATCCTACCGCGTTGAGATCCTGCCTGCGGCGCAACGGATGCGTCATAAGAAGGCGACTGCCAATCAAACGACACCATAAGCGACCCGATAATGCCCTGAATGCTGTGAATATATATGCCCCACTCCTGTTTTTTTTGCGATACTGCGGCAAGCAGATCACTAGGTTCTTTTTGCGCAACAAGAATTTTTTTAAGATAAGAAATCTCATTCACTCCCCTTTGAATGGACTCATCAAACTGCCGCGCATGTACGGCATGCTCATTCTGCGCAAAAAGCGGAATAAATGATTTTTCCTGTTTAAGAATTCTGTTAAACCGACTAAGTTTTTCACGTATGTCATCCATGAGCCAAAGCAATTCTTCGCAGTCTTCTATTGCGTCTTGGCGGGATTGTTCTAAAAATTCTTTTGGTATAGTCATAATGATATTAATATACTACACTAGAGGATAACACTATGCCAACACGCACGCTCTCAATTGCGTGCCAAAAGGGCGCGCATACTATAACGATTCATGAATATATCGGTTCGCGGCCAGGACCTACAATCCTAGTGACTGCTGGCATTGACGGAGATGAATATGCCGGCATAGAAGCCGCGAAACAACTTGCAGAAATATATGAAAGCCGTGATTTTGCCGGATGTATTCGCATTGTTCCCATAGTCAATACTGCAGGATATGAGGCAGGAACGGGCTGGAATCCGCATGACAAGCTCTACATAAAGCATATTTTCCCAGGATCGCGATGGGGCTCTTGTTCCGCTCGGATTATCTGGCAACTTTGGAATTCTGTCGGGCCGCAAGTGTCAGTATGGATTGATCTTCATGGCGGCGCGCGAAACGAACACCTTTATCCGTTTGTATGGTTTTTTCAAACAAAGCAAAAACGCGGCAACGATTTGACAGAACAACTGCTTTTTGCAATGCCAGGCACATTGGCAGTGCATGAACGGGCAGGATTTTTTTCAAAATCTTCAAAACTCGCGCGGAAAGGGTGCCTTTATTTTATGGTTGAGGCGGGAGAAAAAGGAGGAATTACTGAAAAGGCCATAGAATTCCACGAAGATGCGGTGCGCGCGGCCATGATAGTGCTTGGAATGACGGAAGAAAATCTTCCGTCATGGGAAAAAAAAGTATTTCATTGCGTGAAAGAATACAGAAGCCCGGCAAATGGCCTTTGGAAACCGAAATCAAACGCACCCCAATTGATTGAATCTCTCCATCATCTCGGGACGCTAGTACGGACAGAGCATGGACAGAATTTCAAAGTTGACAGCAGAGGCGCGGCGCTCTACTTGTGGTGCCGTATGCAAAGCCATTGCAAAAAAGGCGATCTTCTTATAGCGCTTGGCAAACATGACAATACGCCCGCCTTCTTTGTCCGCAAAGTGAGATAGATATTTTGACGCTTCAACATATCCAAAGCACTGTATTTTTTCTAAAAAAAATTTTCTCTATTTTTACAGCAGGCCTTTGCCAAAGCGTAATAAGACGAGCTGAAACATTAAACGCGTTTATGATGATATGTCCCTTCGGCTCCAGATGGGCATACACGCTCTGAATGAATAAAGGTTCAAACACCATAGGTATAACCTCAAAGCAATTAAACAGATCAATGATAATCATTGGATATTTCTCTTGCGATAACAGAAAAAAATCGCCTGCATCGCAATGCACTACTGTAATATTTCCAGCATGATACGGCTCTGTTGTTTCTTGCGCATTACAAGGAAAATCCGCGGCGCGTATCCGTTTTATTTTTTTATTAAACATTTCCCCGTAAAGGAGTTTGCCGGCACGAGTCATTATAGGATCCCACTCCACGCCAATGAGTGAAAAAGAAAGATTTTCCTTTGTTCTGATGCGCTGGAGCACATAAAACGCACTCCCGGCCCCTGAACCAAGCACAAGGATGGACAATGGTCTGATCTGCTTGAGCGACGCTTGAGCAAATACCGCCCGCCACATCCCTTCTGGATATTCTCCCGACTGAAACGCTCCCATACTGGAGACATGCCTGCCCCATACGCCGTTCTCTTCAATTATGAGTGACGGATTTTTTTCAGATTTGATGGAAATCCTTTCTGTAATGAAAGGAAAAATACGCCGCAACAAACAAATAATAAAATGCCTCATGCTATTGGCTTTAGCCATATACGGTATACGCCGCAACCACTGCCGCGGTTTCTGCGCGCAAAATGGTTTTTCCTAAATTCACAATATGGGCGCCGCTTAGTCGCGCTCGATCAATTTCGTACGGATCCCAGCCGCCTTCAGGGCCGATAAAAATATGCGCGGGTCTTTCTTTTCCAAGACGAAAAGACGCAATTTGTTCGCTTCCGCTCTTGTCGCAAAAAAGCGCAATCCCTCTTTTTGGCGCCTCTTCAATAGCTTTTTCAAATGATATTGGTTCAGTAATAATAGGAATCCTTCCTTGTCCTGATTGTTCTGCCGCTTCACGCATGATTGCGCAAAGGCGCGTGAGAGAAAGAGAGCTCTTCACAGTACGCTTGGTAATGACAGGAAAAATATGCGAGACCCCTACTTCTGTGCTTTTTTGCGCCACCCACTCAAAAGAATCTTTTTTAAGAACCGCGCAGTATAGAATACATACAATAGAGCTTTCACTCTGATTTTTTAAAAACTCTTCAACGCGCGCGTCTATTGTCTTTGCATTGATACGCGTAATACGAGCGCGCGCGTCTAACCCTTTACCGTCGCAAAGGATAAGTTCATCACCGACTTTAAGCCGCAATACGGAACGAATCTGGTGAACAATGCGCTGATCGCTTAGTTCAACAGCGCGAATAATCTTGTCAGACTCTACGCTATCAAAATCAAAATCCCCAATAAAACGATTGATGCGCATTTACTATTTGGAAAATTTTGATAAATCCGCTTTCGCGCCGATGAAAAAACCGTTTCGCTTCGCAAATCCGGCAGAGGCCTCAAGAATATACTGTGCCAGCTCGCGGGAAGTGAATTTTTCAGGAAATGTATCCGGGGAAATATTTTCTTTCACATCCACTACACGGCCATCGCTTGCAAACCAGATAATATCTATCGGAAACAACATGCCCCGCATCCAAAAATAATAATTGCCCGCATCTGCGAACGCATAAAAAAGCCCTGAATCCGCAGAAATGCTTTTTCGACCGGCCAGTCCTTTAATCTGCCTCCGAAGGTCATACGCATACTCTGCTTGTATTGTCTTATTCCCTATGGTAATAGGAAAATATTGCGGAACATACGGCTTTTCCGGCTCTAAAAAAAGATAGTCTTCAGGGCTGATGATAGGTTTCTTCTTCGCTTTGTTTGGTGTGGAAGGATTTGTTGCAACCTCGTCTGTGGGAGAATTAATAATCGCGTCAATAGGAGCGGCATTTCGCAAAGAACTTACGCCATTTTCTTGTTTCCCTATAATTACCGGGACTGAACTCGTACTGCTATTCGCGCCGGAAATCAATTGCGGCGTCTGTGTCAGCAGCATATACCATCCTCCTATGCCAATTACAAGTATAAAAACTGCAAAAGAAATTAATACGCGAAAATGCATAAAATATTTTTTATAAGCAAGGTTATTATTGTATTCAGTACATTATCGCTTATACAACAAAAGCGTCAATACTTAGTTCCTGTCTAAATACTGCCGAAACCACTTGATTTGTCATTCCCGCGAAGGCGGGAATCCAGTAATTATAAGCTTTATTTGCTCACTGGATCCCCAATCAGGTCGGGAATGACAGTATTTAGACAGGAACTACTTACTTTGAATTATGAAACTGCCAATAATGCTCTTTCGTTGTCATTCCCGATATTCTGCGTCTAGGGAATTTCGGCGGAGGATTAAAAACTTTCTTAATTCTATGAACGTGCGTGCGCGATGCGAGATAAGATTCTTTTTTTCTATTGGCATCTCCGCATACGTAAGAGTCTCCCCTTCCGGCACAAACAATGCATCATAAGGAAGTTTTTCAGGGTGCGATCCGCGAGGCGATTCACAAAGTTTTCCGCGCGTTATCCCGCGAAAAAAATACTTTGTTCCTTGTGGCGACACTAGCGCAGAGACCGTTTCAAAACGAGCAGTGCGTTTTTCAAAAGGTATTCCATACAGTTGCGAAAGTGTATAGTTCAACAGATGCGCGCCCCTCGCGCCTTGTCCTGCCCAACGTGACGCATAAATCCCAGGACGGCCTGAAAGCGCGTCAATGAAAAGCCCTGTGTCGTCAGCGACTGACCATTCACCGACTTTCTGCGCTGTATATCGCGCCTTTTTGAAAGCATTTTCTTCAAGAGTAGCGCCGTCTTCTGCAATATCTTCTGTCACACCAACTTCATCCGCGCTTATAATCTCATACGGCACTCCTTCAAGCAATTGTTGGATTTCTTTGAATTTGTCTGAATTGTGTGTTGCGATGACGAGTTTCATAATACGTACACCATTACACTACCACTTCGCTACAAAAAAAGAAGGGCCCCTGCAAGTACGGGACCCTAATAAGGCGCTAACGGAGGGACTTGAGCCCACGAGCATCTTGCCCGTCCCCTCCTCCTCCACGAAGGTGGACAGCCAGCGAGCGAGAAAAAAACAGATTTAAATAGCGCTATCATGCTCATCTTCTGACACAACGCACCTGTGTTGTATTAACCTCATACGCATCCTATCCCAACACTCAAGAGAAATCCCATCGAGAAGTCTCTCGAAATCCTTTCTCAATTGAGATGTTAGGATTGGGTAAATAAAAACTTTACGCAATTCCGACGCAAAATCTTGAAGTTGGGTATCATACGCGCCAATCTCTATAATAATTACATGCCTTTCGGCATATAAAGAAAACCACCCTGAATATGCTGATTTTGGAACTCTTTCATCTTTAAATCCTACAGCCTCAACGAGGAACTCGTCTGGCTGTATTTTAATAGGGATGCTTGCCATGTGGCTAAAAGGAAGCCCTAAAACATACAAATATTCGATCAAATTTGAAAACGCATGCGCGTCTCCAACTATAATAATCCTCTTTATTGTACTGTTTTTTCTAGCGTGAACTATGGCTTTTTTCCTTTTTCTTCCCATTTTTTCCTCCTTCACTTCAATGGATGAGGTTGCGCTACAACCACTGCTCTAGGTTTCAGATTCCAGATTCCGGCTCGGTTTAAATAAACATGATCCTGTCAGCACCACATTTGTCATTCCCACGCAAGCGGGAAAGCAGTAAATAGAATGATTCTGTCTTGAAGCTGTTCTCCTAGTCTTCACGGGGATGACAGCTTCTCGGACAGTCTGTCGTATGCAATAAATCCGACCATGCAAAAAAAGTATAGTCTGGAACCTGAAATCTGAAACCTAGTTTGCTTGCATATTTTCAAAGAACGCTTACAAAGAAAACCCCCCTAACATCTGTGCTGGGAGGTTTTCTTTGTTCTGTTTGCTTTTTGTTTTTCTATTAACCGGATTCTTGATTTTTTTTATATTCTTTCTTTTTATGAAAACCCCACAACACGTTTTGGCGCAATAATAAGGCAAAGCATAAACACACGAAGCGTTTTTGCCCCATTTAATGCGACCTCCCAAACGTTTTGAAAGTTTCCTTTATTCATACTGTTCTTTAGTGTTATTCTGTCCAAGAATTGGAAAAAATCACTTGCTTGTCATTCTCGCGCAGCCCACCGCCTAAACGTGAATAACAACAAAACGCCATTTTTCTACATCAACCCTGTTTGACGTGCTGACTGTATACTAAAATTGTACAAATGTGTTAAAAAACTGTCAATACACAAAGTTATCCACATGTCAAGGGGTTATTTTATAAGGCGGAATGCCGCCACGCCAAATGCAACTGATACATTTAATGATTCTTTTAATCCCTTCATTGGAATTTCTATTATTGTATCCGCCTTTTTGAGTATTCCCAGAGGTAATCCATCAATTTCATTGCCTACAATCAATGCTAATTTGTTGGTTTTCGGTACGTTTACCATGTTATACGAAACAGAGGCAACGTGTTGCTCAAGAGCATAGATTAAAAATCCTTGCTTTTTCAGCGTGTTTATACAGCGAACAGTGGATGCGCCATATTGCCATGCTACTGATTTTTCTGCGCCAAGCGCGACTTTATGTATTTTTTCATTCACGCGACCAAACTGGTCCACAGGGCAAGGCGTTACGCCGCAGAGATATAATTTTACAACACCAACCCCATCAGAAGTACGAAACATAGAGCCGACATTGTACGCGCTGCGGATATTATGAAGCACTCCGACTACTTTTGGATGATTCATGCGGTAATGATAAATGAAGCATAGTGCTTGAGATCTCCCTCGTGAATTTCTACATGCTCTACGCTTGCAAATTCAGGTCCTTGATGGCAACACGCCAACAAACTATTGATAGAATCCTGTGATCCTTCGGCTTCAATACATACTGAACCAT
Source organism: uncultured Gammaproteobacteria bacterium (assembly GCA_964556905.1). Classification (GTDB taxonomy): domain Bacteria; phylum Patescibacteriota; class Patescibacteriia; order JACQRZ01; family JACQRZ01; genus JACQSA01. The sequence goes on along the minus strand of CAZKXN010000039.1, from coordinate 161 downwards.
CTTCACAATTTTTTACAAATCCTGCCACTCCGAGTTCTTCTGCTTTTCGCTTGGCAGATTCACGGAAAAACACTCCCTGCACTCTTCCTATAACTCGTATGGATATGTGCCTCACGTCCTCTTGCATAATTATAGAACGTCTTCTTTTTTTAATAACTGCT
>CAZKXN010000038.1:4197-10876 GCA_964556905.1 uncultured Gammaproteobacteria bacterium | reverse complement strand
CGTGATGTGACCGAAGCGGTTTCGCTTACATAATTAAATGATTTGACAGGTACCCTGTACTCTTGTTCGTATTATCAATCCATGGTATTATAATTCTGTAGAAAATCACCAAAAAAGTGTCATTGCAGGCCACATTCCACTCACGGCTGTTCGCAGTTTTGGCAGGCAAGAAAGAGCGGAGTAATCCCTTGACTTCACTTCGTTTCGCCCATGGATGACAAAAAAACAGTTTCAAATTCAAAGAAATTATCAGGAATAGAAAGATTTTTTATTGACAAGACAGAAGAATTGAAGAAAAATATATTTGAATAGATATTCCCATATATATGAACAGACAACGCGGAAAAAAGGGCGGTACGCAAGGGGGAGAAACTGATTTTTTTGGCGCTGATTTGAAAAGGACAAAAGTTTTTGATAAAGAGATTCTTTCCATTTTCAATCATCTTGACGAGCCATTGAAAAAATTTGGCTTGCGGACAGGATATTTTCAATTGCTTGTTTCTTCAAAAGAAATGCTTCGCAGTGCGACGTACAAGGAAGAGTATATTTCCTTTTTTGATATTGGCGTTCTTCCGGACGCTGTTTTCAATCTTCCTGACAAACTTCGCGACGCGTATGCCGCGCGTGCGTATTTCCGAAGCATTGTGGCAAATCCTATCGGCCGCATTATACGAGAGGAATATACAGAAATCGGGGATACTGTCGTTGCTTTTCTTGAACGAGTGAAGCAAGGCGGCAGGATCACATGGAACATACCGCGTTTCAACAGCCAAGACATTGATCGCATTATTAAGAAAGAGGGTCCAAAATTTCTTATTTCATTGCCGGAGAATACAGAACCAAAAAGGGCTCGTTCTATGTTGCGCCGCATGTATGAAGATTTCCGCGATCAACACGATCCCGATGTAATGATGCATATACCCGAAGGCGATCGTGTAACCTATGGCGCGCTTTTATTTTGCGCTCTCGGAGAACGATTGCAAAGAGATTGGAAATTAAACGCAATAAAACTTGGATATTGGAAACCGCAATGGGAAACTGCGGCTGCGCATTTTCTCGCGGTTAACATTCTTGGCCTGCCTGCGATTTTGCAACGGGATTTTCCCATTGATCAAGAAGCAAAGACAGCCATTTTGTCATTCAAGGACAGTTCCGCGCTTTCCATTGCGACGAGATTCAAGCGCGGAGGGCGATTGCATGAATTTTTTGCCTAAAATATGCCGCAACGGTTCCATGTTTTTTACTTGCAATTTTTTTAAGCATTGATTATACTACTTTTCATTCAGCTTGCCGGTAAAACAGGTTTTCTGTTTGACAATTTTACTCTCAATTTGAGATTGTAAAAAAACGTTTTATGTCATCCCGAGCTACAGCGAAGCGGAGTTAAAGGATCCTGTGATTATAAGAAAAACGTGTTTGCTGTAAGTGTCGGCCACTCCTCGCTACACTCGAAAATGACATGCTTTGGATGCATTTTTCTACATTCTCAATTTAGTTTTGCTGTCAGCGTCTAATAAATACGTAAATAGCGCCGCAAATCTAAAACGAATTCGGAACGGTTATTTATTTCCAAGCCCGAAAACGCGCAAGGATAGAGAATATATGACAATAAGAATTCATAAGAAATCCATTTAACAGATATGCCGCGAATCACCATCCGCGCAAAATTGCGCTGGGCTGTTGTTGGCATAATCTTGCTTTTTGTTTTTACTTTGGCGTATAACCTTCAGGAAGCGTACAATGGCAATCGCGGAGAGTTTGAAAAGTATGTCCAACGCATTCCGGGTTTTGCAACCAGCACGCTTCCAATAGTGAGTCTTGGAAAATGGGCGTCTGATGCGTTCAAGCTCGGTCTTGATCTTAAAGGTGGAGCGCAGTTGGTGTATAATACTGATCTTTCAGAAATTCCAAAAACAGAACGCGTTGAAGCTGTTGAGGGTTTGCGCGACGTGATTGAGCGGCGTATTGATAATTTTGGCGTTTCAGAACCCATTGTCCAGACAGTGAAAGCCGGATCTGATTATCGTATTGTCGCCGAACTTGCCGGAGTATATGACGTGAACAGGGCTATTCAGATAATTGGCGACACTCCGAAACTTGAATTCAAAGAAGGGCAGGATATTTCAGGTCCTGACATTCGTGAGTTGAGCAATGACGACAAGAAAGAAATGGAAGAATCCAATGCTTTTTCAGAACGCCAAGCTATTAAAGCCCTTGAAGAAGCTCTTCAAAAAGGAGCGGATTTTAGCGCGATTGCAAGAAAGTATTCGCAAGACCAAACAGTAAAAGACAATGGCGGGGATTTGGGATGGATTTCTTCTGAAGGCCGGTATAGCCATCTCTATTCTGTCGCGAGCGCCATGAAAAAGGGAATGATTTTTGGCGATACTATCGCAGGTCCTGACGGAATTTCCGTAATAAAGCTCACAGACACGCGCCAAACTGAAAAAGAAGTCGCAGTACAGCACATATTGATTTGTTTTGAAGGAAAGCAAAAGTGTGAGAGCAAAAAAACGCGGGAAGAAGCTAGCGATCAAATTGACGATCTTCGCAAACAGGCAACTCCGGAAAATTTTTCTGATTTAGCCAAAGAGCATTCCACCGAACCGGCGGCAAAGACTTCAGGAGGTGATTTGGGGTATTTCAAAAAAGGCATGATGGTCAAAGAATTTGAAGATGCCGCGTTCGCATTGAAAAAAGGGGAAATTTCAGATGTGATTGAGAGCGCGTTTGGTTTCCATATTATTTACAAAAGAGATGAACGTCCGCTCAAGGAATATAAGATTTCCCGCATCCTTTTTTTGCTCAAGAAAAAAGAAGATTATTTGCCTCCGCGCGAACCATGGAAAGACACAGGCCTTACAGGCAAACAGCTTAAAAAATCGTATGTGTCTACAAATAATCAGGCATTGTTTCCGGAGGTTGGCTTGGAGTTTAACGATGAAGGGAAAAAATTGTTCGGCGATATAACCAGCCGCAATGTTGGAAAGCCGCTTGCTATTTTCCTTGACGGGATACTAATGCAGGCTCCGCGCGTTAATCAGGCGATCACTGATGGTTCGGCAGTGATAACAGGAGACTTCACTATCGCAAAGGTAAAAGAAACTGTTAGGAGATTAAATGCGGGCGCACTGCCAGTGCCGATTACGTTAATAAGCCAGCAGACGGTCGGCGCAACGCTTGGTGAAGAGTCGCTCGCAAAGAGCATGCGTGCGGGGTTTATCGGGTTTTTACTTGTGATGATTTTTATGGTTGTTATGTATCGTTTGCCGGGCGTGCTCGCGGTCGGCGCGCTTCTTGTGTACACAACTTTGATTCTTGCTATTTTTAAGATTTGGCCTGTCACATTGAGTATTGCCGGCATTGCAGGGTTTATTCTTTCTATCGGTATGGCGGTTGATGCCAATGTGCTTATTTTTGAACGGATGAAGGAAGAATTGCGGAATGGAAAGTCCTTGGATCAAAGCATTAAAGACGGATTCACTCGCGCATGGACATCAATTCGCGACAGCAATATGTCATCCTTGATTACGTGCGTTATACTGTTTTGGTTTTCCGCCAGTTTGATTAAAGGATTCGCCCTTACTCTTGCTATTGGAATTTTAGTCAGTATGTTTTCAGCAATTTCTGTCACGCGCCTTGCTTTGCGCGTAGTTGCAGGATGGCTCATTGGCAAAGTCCAATGGCTTTTTGGTTCTCGCCGCCCTAAACCATAAATACACCCCATGATTCCTATTATTCAAACCCGCCGCGTATGGCTCACGCTTTCAAGCATTCTTGTATTGGCAAGCATTGTTTCTCTTGTGTTATTTGGTTTGCGGCTTGGCATTGATTTTACAGGAGGAAGTTTTTTGGAAGTTTTATATTCGCAAGATCGTCCGGCAGTGGAAAAAATTCAAGAGCGGCTCCAAGCGGCAGGCGTGGAGGGCGGCGATATCAAATTTGCCGGGGATAAAGGAGCGTTATTGCGGTTTGGCGATGTTACCGAAGACGTACATCAGAAGATTTTAGCTGAATTGCAAAAAGATGACCCTTCGCTCGCACAAAAGGCATTTGAATCCATAGGCCCTGTTATTGGAGACGAGCTAAAGAAAAAATCTATTTCTGCGCTTCTTATCGCTCTTGCCATGATTCTTCTCTATATCACATACGTGTTTCGCAAGGTTTCGTATCCTGTTGAGTCATGGAAATACGGGCTTGCCGCAATCTTGGCGCTTTTTCATGACGCGCTTTTTGTGCTTGGCGTATTTGCCCTTTTAGGGAAATTTTTCGGCACAGAGCTTGCAAGTTCATTTATTCCGGCGTTTCTCACTGTGCTTGGGTTTTCTGTGCATGACACCATAGTGATATTTGATCGTATACGCGAAAATTTGATCAAAATAAAGGGTGAATTTGGCGATATTGTCAATCAGGCGCTCAATCAAACCTTGTCGCGCTCTATCAATACTTCGGTGACAGTTTTGCTGGTGCTGGTCGCTTTATATATTGCTGGCGGGGAAACTCTCAAGAATTTTTCCTTTGCGCTTATTATTGGTATCAGCATCGGCACATACTCTTCTATTTTTGTCGCCTCCACACTGCTTGTGGTGTGGCACGGCGGCGACAAGAAACGCGTGCGACAATAGACTAGAAAAACGCGGGTGAAATATGGTATACTTGTAGTATATGCTTGAATCTTTGATACAGTTTTTTACGCCGCCGCTTCTTCCAACTCCTTTTCACGGAATGTGGTGGACGTTTATCCACGGGGGATGGTTTCTTATTGGCGTTTTTTTGCTTCGCTATTTGTGGTGGCTCTGGGTTTTTGAAATTCAAAACGCGTACTGGGCATCTATTGAACGCACACTAATTGCGATACATGTGCCGAAAGAAATTGAAGATTCTCCGAAGGCTGCGGAAAATACTTTTGATTTTTATCGCGGTTTGCGCCTGAAGAGATTGCCGACGAAATACGAGCGATTTTGGCTTGGTGAGATTCAGCCGAATTTTTCATGCGAAATTGTTGGCAGAGAAGGCACCATTCAATTTTACATGTGGATTCCAAAGTCATTGCGCAATATGGTTGAAGCCGGGATTTATGCGCAATATCCGGACGCGGAGATTACGGAAGTTGAACAAGATTATGTCAATGACGTCCCGCACCATTACCCGAACCCTGAATATGATATGTGGGGAACAGAGATCGCGCAGGAAAAGCATTGGGTGTATCCTATAAAAACCTATGAAAAGTTTGAGGATAAACTTGAAGGCGTATTTAAGGACCCCCTTGCCAATCTTTTTGAGTACATGAATACTTTGCATCTTGGAGAGCAAGCATGGGTGCAGATTGCTATTTTGCCGATAGAAAATATTTGGCATAAGGAAAGCAATCTTGAAGCGCAAAAATTGATTGGCGTTCCACAGCGAGAAAAAACAGGCATTCTAAAAGGCATAGTTACATTTTTTTCAAAACTTTTTTATGATACCGTAGCTCATTTTTTTGGCATTCATATAGGAGAGGAAACTGCCCACCCAAAATCAGAAGCGCCCCCCTCGCTTATGTTGTATCTTTCTCCGGGAGAAAAAAATGTTGTGGAAGACATTCAGATGAAAGCGAGCAAAAACGGTTTTTTGTGTAAGATTCGCGTTTTATACGTTGCCAAAAAAGAGGTATTCAACAAACGCCGCGCCATGTCTTCATTACTTGGCACATTCATGCAATATAATGATCTTAAAAACAACACGTTAAAACCCGACAAGTATACTATTGTAAAAGCAGAGTATGTGTTCACTGAATGGCGAAAAAATTACAGAAAACGCAGATTTATGAAAGGATATATGTATCGGTCCATGGCCAGAGGCGCGCACACGTATGTTTTAAACACAGAAGAACTCGCAAGTCTGTGGCACTTTCCAACCATTACAACGCCATCGCCTCTTGTCATGAAGTCAAGGAGTAAAAAAGCCGAGCCGCCCCATGTCCTTCCTTTTTCAACTGAAAAGATACATGCACAGCCGCCGCTTGTGCGTGAACGCAAAGAAGAGGATGCCAGCGCCGGGTTGCCTGAAAACTTACCATTTGTGTAAGGGCTTGCAAAACAAATAACCCCTCCAATTTCATCTCATCTTCATGCCATCTTTATGTAAAAAAATCCTCAAAATATGACTATATTCTTCACATTTTTTAACATAAATAGTGCCGCAAATCTAAAACGAACTTGGAGCGGTTATTTATTTCCAAACCCTAAAAAAAATGTCTAACGGCCACAATCCATCTGAAATCACAGTCTTTGGAGAAACAAACTTCCGAAACCATCGTAGGCGTTTTGGCATTAAATTGGATGACCGCCGCAAGCACATGTATATTATCGGCAAGACAGGAATGGGCAAATCCACGACTCTGGAAAACATGATTATTGATGATATATGCAAAGGATATGGTGTGGGATTTGTGGATCCTCACGGCGATACAGCGGAAAAGATTCTTGACTATATTCCTTCCAGCCGCATAAACGATATCGTATACATCAATCCAGCTGATGCGGATTTTCCAGTCGCGTTCAATATTTTAGAAAATATTGATCCGCGCTATAAACATTTGATTGCTTCTGGTTTGATGGGGGTATTTAAGAAGCTGTGGCCCGATGTGTGGAGCGCGCGCATGGAATATATTCTCAATAACACCATTCTCGCCCTACTC
>CAZKXN010000038.1:2774-4187 GCA_964556905.1 uncultured Gammaproteobacteria bacterium | reverse complement strand
CACTATGCTTGGAGTGAATCGCATGCTCGCAGACAAAGCGTATCGCGCAAAAGTGGTTTCAAAAATTTTAGATCCTGTCGTACGGGCATTTTGGGTTGACGAGTTTTCTAGATATAATGAGCGCTACGCAAATGAAGCGATTGCGCCTATCCAAAATAAAGTCGGGCAATTTCTTTCGGTTGCTTTGATTAGGAACATTGTCGGTCAGGTGACTTCCACTATCAATATACGCCAAATCATGGACGATAAGAAGATTCTGATATTAAACCTGGCAAAAGGGCGCATCGGTGAGGATAACAGCCGTCTTTTGGGCGGAATGTTTATCACAAAACTTCAGCTCGCCGCAATGGAACGAGTGGATACTCCCGAAGAAGAACGGCAGGATTTTTATCTTTATGTTGATGAATTTCAAAATTTCGCGACAGAGAGTTTTGCGAATATCCTTTCCGAAGCGCGCAAATATCGCCTCAATCTGATTGTTGCGCATCAATATATTGAACAGCTCGATGAAAAAGTAAGCGCGGCGGTATTTGGGAATGTTGGTACCATTATTTGTTTTCGGGTAGGCGCAACAGACGCGGAATTTTTAGAAAAAGAATTCGCGCCGCGTTTGACTCCTGAAGATTTGGTGAACTTGCCAAAGCACCACATGTATTTGAAGCTTATGATTGACGGGCTTGTGTCAGATCCGTTTTCCGCAAACAGTCTTATGCCCTTGCAAGCTGGGGAACTTGCCGGAAACAAGGAAAAAATAGTGAAAGTTTCGCGTGAACGTTATTCCCGGGCGCGCGCGCAGGTTGAGGATAAAATCAATCGCTGGGCAGAACCTTTGCAGGATAGCTATGACGCGGCGACTCCCCGTCGCGATATGAGGCCGTCGTCTAGCGGACGTTTTGACTTTGCAAGAGATAAAGCTCCTCGTGTATTGCATGACGCCCAATGCTCGCGATGCGGGAAAACAATGAAAATAGGATTTGTTCCGGATCCGAACAGGCCTGTGTATTGCGAAGCGTGTTTTATGAAATTGAAGCAAGATATACGAGATGGAAAAATCTCTCCGACGCGGCTTGAAAAAGATAAGCCCGCCGCGCGCCCAATCGCGGTTTCGCTTCTTGATCTCACTGTAAAAAAAGAGAAATAATACCCTTATGAGCATACGAGAATCAGTAATAGATCTCTCCAGAATTCTTGGAAGTTCTGAAAAAAAATACGCTGATGAGCCAACCATTGCTGTGAATGATGCGGTCGGTGTTCTGGCTTTTTATTACGAAAAAATCAGAAATGTCATTGAATATCAAGACGAACATTTACTTCGACAGCATGCGATTCGCCGCATTTTGAGTCGCCGCAGGATTCTTTCCTCTGATACGCGCGAGCTCTCTGAATCTCTTCTGCGAGAGCTGGTTCGGTCCC
>CAZKXN010000038.1:2368-2764 GCA_964556905.1 uncultured Gammaproteobacteria bacterium | reverse complement strand
CCATTAGTGAAGTGGCGGCGATACTTTCGTTTTATTTTGAGGTGCAATTTTTATTGAGGAAACAAGGCGATAGGAGGTTGAAAGATCCTGAACTTCTTTTGGCGCTTGCGTCGTGCGCGATTGACGATCATCTCTCGCCGTCGCGATCAGAAGAAGCTCTCGTATCGGTGATGTACGATGTTGTTGAGTCTTTGACGCAAACCCCTCCTTCGCGTTTTGATACTCATGTGCAAAAGCATCAATTGAGCATCGCCGTATACCGCGTTCTTTTGAGGCCCGATATAATGCGGCTTCGTTACTATCTTTTGAAGCAAACTGACTCATGCTGGTCAACCGGCTCTCAAAGACCTGAATACGCAAAAGATGAATTTGTTCGGCTTTTCCCTCAAATTGAAG
>CAZKXN010000038.1:0-2358 GCA_964556905.1 uncultured Gammaproteobacteria bacterium | reverse complement strand
TAAATCGGAAATTTTTAACAATTCTTAGGCGGTACCGTTTGCCGTTTGTTTCCTTGCACGCTGTGCTTAAACGCGATCCTAGTTTGCTGGAAAAGAAAGAGGAGCTCGCTAAAGAGATTAGGGCGTTTTGCGTACGTCTGATTGGCGCGCAGAAAAAACGCCTTCAATTGCGCACCATTCATGCGTTTCTTTATATATTGCTCACTAAAATGCTTTTAGGTTTTGCGGTTGAGATTCCATACGATGTTTTTGTTCTTGGCGAGTTTCGCCTCATACCATTTTGGATCAATGCCCTGTTTCCCCCTTGTTTGCTCGCATTCCTTATTCTCACCGTACGGTACCCGAGCCAGAAGAACACAGACCGCATTGTTCAAGGCGTGAATGAAATAGTGCACACTGACGCTGGGAGCGGCGTATTTTTATTTAAGACTCATTTTCCAAGAAAAAAACACAGGATTCTTTCCTTTCTTTTTCAGCTCCTCTATATCACATTATTAGGCCTCTCGTTCGGACTTCTTATTTGGGCGCTTGACTCGTTTGGATTTTCTTTTGTGAGCGGATCAATTTTTCTTGTTTTTTTCTGCATTATTATGTTTTTTGGGATGTCACTGCGCCGGACTATTCAGGAGCTTACTATTTTGCCGATCAAAACAAATTTCATTATCAGTTTTTTAGATCAGTTTTTTCTGCCGTTTTTGCACGTAGGCCGCTGGCTGACGTTCAATATCCCTCGCATCAATGTGCTTGTATTTCTTTTTGATATCTTGATTGAGACTCCATTTCAGGCGCTCATAGAAATTACAGAGGAATGGTTTGCGTTTCTCAAAGAGAAGAAAGAAGACATGCAATGAAGCTCAAAGTATTCGTAGCGATGTATACGAATGAAGGGCTTAAGTTTCAAATGGTTTTAGGCCCGCTGAAGTTTGAACCAAGACCAAAAGGAAGGCCAAGAATCCCAGTTACAGCTTTGTAATATCAGATAACACTGACGGAGCAAGAAATTCTTGAATCACGGATATCGGGATGTTTCCTATGAGGGAAAGATTGCGGTTGCGGCTATGATCAACGCCGATACAAGACACGGCAAAGCCATTGTGTTTCGGCGCGAAAAATAAATCACAGTTAGGATCTCCTTGATAGTCGGCGAGCAAAGATGTTTTCATTATTGTTATCGCTTCTGACCACGCCAAATCGTCGCGAAACAATTCATTGCCTTCGATCATCATCTTGTTGTTCACAAGATTAAAAACCATAAATGTCCGTTTAGGATCGTCATTATTAATACCAGCTAAATCTTCGGTTGATGTAAAAGCAAGAGAAATTAATCTCGGGGTGGCAAACAGTACCTCTGTTTCAATATTCAAAATATTCGTCTCTCCATTATCTTCCGCCGCTGTGGTTGCGGCGGACATAAAATCATCTTTGAGCGATTCAATGTGTTGCGTTATTGCTTTATTAATTTCGCTATCCAAACTATAACTACTCCCAATAATTATTCTCACCGAGTTTATATTAATAATCATATTGCGCTCTGTCTCTGTGATCGTTATTTTCTGTTGACTGATGATTGGTTGACCAATTATGCTTGCGGTTTTATTTGTGTTTTCATTTGTATTTTTGTTGTTGCGTTGTTGGAATAAGTAAAATAGACTCGCGAAAACAGTCATAATGACAACTACCGCAATAAAAATTTTCTTGCTCATAACTATTAATCAATTACTTCAAGTATACCCACGCTCATAAAGTCGCCCTTACGAGCTTTAATTAAGGTATCGTAAATTTCCATCCAGCGCGTCGTTTCAGTAATAGAAATGCAACCTGCGGAAACTCTTCCGGGATGTAAGTATCGCTCGCCGCTATGTCCAATCTTAAACCAGACCGTTCCTCTTCCTGCCTCCGGGTATTTTAAGCCACCCTCATGAGGGTGATCGGGAATTTCAATATCGTAAAGCCCTTTCTTCCAAGGATTTTTAGGGTCGTCGTCTGCTTTATATTTTTTGCCTTTTAGCGTAAGAATTTTTTTTGAAATAGAGTAGATGATTCGCGCAGGCGGTTCGTGTTTAACGCCGGTGATCAACCACGAAGAACCGTCATTGTTTATTTTAACCGATGCGGACTTGTCGCGATATGCGCCTTCCAAAATCGTAAAATATTCTCGCTTGGCGTCCGTGCGTTCTATTTTAAGTTTTATATATGCCGGTACGGGTTTAGTAAGCCCGCTGTCTCCAAGTATTACTTTTAGCCAGCCCTTGCCTCTGCCTTCTTCAACATCCGGCGTGTATTTTATTGCGTCCGACGCTTCTGCCTCCAGGGTGATTTCAAAAACTGCGGTTTTCGTCCCCCAGAATTTTCCGAATA
>CAZKXN010000037.1:0-11246 GCA_964556905.1 uncultured Gammaproteobacteria bacterium | reverse complement strand
GTAAAAGCGGTGTTTGCGCGTTTGATGAAAACGCGCCATACATGAAGGATATTGACAATGATGGCAGTTATGAGATTATTTTTTTTCCTGAAAATATCGGGGGAATTTTAAAGAATTTGCAGGGCTGGACAGATCTTGATGGCGATGGAAAGGCGGAAATAGTTGACCCTACGCCATATGGCGGACTTAAAATTCTCAATCCTCCGATCATTCGATCTTCACCGGTGTTGGGCCCTGCCGCCTTTACACCTCTTAAAGAAGTTAGAGTAAAGAAATGCCGTTTCCAAAAAATTAAACTATCCAACGGCAAAACCGGTTTATTGCCACTATCGTGTCCAGAATTCGATTCAATTCGCGCGGATGTTTATCAAGGAGTACAGTATTATTGGACAGCCGTCGAAAAACCCTACGGCACTGTATTGATCGCTAAACAATAATTTAAAAACTATTCCTGACACTGTTTTGCTGTTTTCGCACGGACGAAAAACAGTTCTTGATTATGTAAAGATTAAAGAGCGGATATTTCCTGTTGGTCGTTTTGATAAAGATACGACAGGCGTAAAAGTTATTGACCAATGACGGCGAGTTAGCGAGTGCGCTCATGCATCCGCGCCATGAGGTAGAAAAAGTGTATCGCGAGTATCCCTGTCAAACCATTTTCTACAGCCTACAAAAAGCGGCTTGAGTCAGAAATTGCTCTTGATGGCATAAGAACCGCTCCGTGCCGTGCACGATTCTTCCATAATAATAGGCGAGATGTTATCATAACCATGCATGAAGGGCGCAATCGTCAGATTCATCGCATGTTTAACGCACTTGGATATACGGCAGAGCAACTTGATCGCATTTCTTATGCGAGCATTCCTGTCGGCGGCATGAAGCACGGCAAAGTGGCGTCATCTTTCACCTCAAGAGACCGAACATCTCAAAACATTATGAGCTACCTTATTGGCGGAGCGCTACGGTTAACGAATAGAGCGGTATGACGATATGAGGCAAACTATACGAAGAACGTATAAAGAATTTTTGTCCCGTTCCATCGATGACACATTCGAACTCAATCGCGATGGGTTGTATTGTATTGAAATTGTTTCCTCCGCGCGGAGCTGGTGGCAAAACACAAAAACAGGACGATCATTTCTCAAAAAAGATAGTCTCACATTCATGTTGGATAAAAAAATTTTTCCAACAGAAAAAAAGAAAATTATTGGTTGGCGATCTTTGGAACGGAAATGTTTTGCAAGGAAATGACAAGTTGGTGTATGTGATTGCGTTTCTTGAGAAAGGCACACATTCATTTTCGTTCGCCGTTCATGGCGCGCCGTTTCTTGATTATCTAACCGTTTATCATATTGAAAATCAGAAAATTGAATATAAAAATTTACGGGCAGGGGCACGGGATAGGACGCCATGGATTACTTTTCTGTTCAGAGAGTCAGTAGCACTCTCGTCGTTTTCGGTTACCGCAAAAGCGGAAAAACAAAAGCGAGATGACGAGGACATCAGCATTCTCATTGACGGAGCCGTCATAAAAAACGAGGGTAAAAAAGCGCACCGTGATTGGTATTGGTGTGGAAAGATTCTCAACGGGAAAGCGAAAACATTTCAGAAAGATTTTAGCGAGAATAATACGCCGATGCGCATTGATTTTGCTGCTGATGAAGGACCAGTTATAGAAAAGCTTTCTCTAAATTTTTTTCACCATGACCCCCATCGCTTGCGAGGGACGGTTGCCCTCCATACTACTATAAAGGTACGACTCAAGCGGAAAAAAAATTCATTGCGGCGTATAATGCCGGTCAACGATTTATTCCCTCAAAAGGAAAATTAACGTATGAGCACATCCCTACCGATAAAAAGCGGCAAGAGGCGCAGCGCCATGTTCTGTGCGTTTTAGAGCGAAAGAGAAGAAAAACAAAGAAAAATATCATCATCATTTTTTTGATTTTTGCTCTGGTGGGTCCTGTGGGCGTATCTGCCCTGCGGTATACAGATGAGAATGATTTTTTTGAGCCGGTTGTTTCGGAGCGCGAAGCCCTGCTGGCCGATGTTTCATCATTCCCAGCGCTCGTGATGGACGAAGAGCGCGGGCAGCTTATTTTTTTTGATTCAAATGAAAAAGAGGCGGGTCGCGCCCCTCTCTACCGGCTGCACCTTGATACATCAACCGATATTCAAATGAACGAACAGGCACCATCATTTGTTTTACTTGGCACCGATGTTGTAGAATACCCAGCAAAAATATTCTATTTTTCCGCAACGTCTTCACTGCTCTGCGGCAACGATAACTGCGGCTGGGCGTTTTTTCGTTATGGTGCAGACAGCGGCACACTCGAGCGCATTTCATTGGATGGTTTGAGTTCCGGACTCCGATTGAGCGTTTCTCCAAAGGGGTCGCGCCTTGCTGTATTTTCATTCTATGCAGCCGGCTTTTGTCGCGGGAAATCATTTATCGGCCTGCTTAACTTGAAAGATTTGCGTTATGCTTCTATAGAAGGATTTGAAGATGACGAATATACTGCCTCGTTTATCCAAACAGTGCGATGGGTTTCAGATTTTGAGATAGAATTCACCGTCAATCATGGCTGTGGCACACGCGATGATAATCGAAGCAGGGATAGGGTTTATCTATATAATCTTTTTGACAAAAATTTGCGCATGGTTCACGAAACATATTATTCGTCAGGCGGTTGAATTTATGGAAAGACAAAATGCAATCATCATCTACGAGCGAAAAGATGGGGCGCACTTTGAGGTAACGCTTAAGGAAGAAACGATTTGGCTCTCACAGCAGCAGATAGCCAATCTTTTTGTCGTCAAAAAGTCAGCGGTGTCAAAACACATTAAGAATATACAATCTTGATATGATTATTGCGATCGGCTATCGCGTGAGTTCTCGTCACGCAACGCGGTTTCGCATTTGGGCGACGCGTATCTTGCATGATCATCTTATTAAAGGATATACGGTGAATGAGCGCCGCCTCAAACAGGACTATGAATTTAAAATTAAAGAACTTGAGCGTGCCGTCGCGCTCCTCCAAGCCGCGCGCGCTCGTCAAGAATAAACAGCACCTATGAGCAACCCTCTCAATCTTGTGATTTCAATTGTCATACGCTGGTAATTTTTTGGCATTTTTGATACAGTAGGTGAAATGACATAATTATGGCGTATTCAATTAAGGATTTTGTTGATTTGACTGCAGAGCAGCGTGCGGTGCTTGAAGCGTTTGAAAGTAATGATGCGCTCTGTAAAACCTTCTATTTCACCGGCGGGACGCTTATTAAAGCGCTTGGTATTGTTCCGCGCATATCCAATGATTTGGATTTTTTTACATTTCCCCAAGTTGATAGCCGCACGTTCCTTGCACAACGAGAGAAGGTGCGTATGGTGTTAATAAAGACATTTGGCGAAGAGCATATACATGCAACCGAAGATGCGTATACCCATAGACCAAGCGGCATGGTTATTGATCTTGTCATTGAGAATATCCCGATGATTGACGATGTTGTAGAGTATGGAGCGCTTCGCACTGCGGGACTGAAAGATATCACAGCTGGCAAGGCGGCAGCACTTTGTTCGCGAGATGAAATAAAGGATTATATTGATATCGCATTTCTGACACACAGGGCTAACTTGTGCCTTGCTGATTTGGAGAATTTCGCAGAACGTAAATACGGTCTTGGCACGATTACCGAGGAGAAATTGCTTGCAGAGCTTGTTGCGAAAAGAGAACAATTTGCACTTTCGGAAGAAATTTTTCTTCGCGATGCGCAGAAACATATATCGTTTGTACAATCACAGATATCCACACTTATTAAAGAAACAACAGTATGAAGGAGCATACGCCTCAAGACATTGAAGCGCTTACAAACTGGGATGGATTGCTCTGCAAGCCGCCGTGGCGCAATAGTGCAGAAAAACGACAGTACTATAATCGCTATGTCACGCGCATGCTGTGGCGATATTTTACACCCGAAGATTGGCGCAACGTCGGAGAAATCGTTGATACGCTTCGCGTTCCCGCAAAACTGAAACTCACCACAAAATTCCTCGCGAGGAGGCATGCCTGACACCATTTCCCCCTGCGAAAATCGTCCCATTGGGGGAGCCAGAGAAGTGTAAATTGACTATATTCATCACCTTAATATATGCCTGAAAATCATGAGTTACACCCCAATAATGAAATTGGCAATGCTGACATTGTTAAATTCGAACAACAATTTTTTGTACGGAAAGTGCCACAGGAATACAATCCGTTGATCGTAGAAAGCGATCCTATAATAAGTGTTTCAACCGAATTTTCAGATAGATTATTTAAACAAAAATTACCTCATGAAGCCTTTGAGATTATTCGCAACAAAATAAAAGGCGAAACAGTACTTGATGCTCGGATGCGGCAGAACACCACATGTCGCCAGGTTATTTGCGAGGGATAACGGAGCACGCCAATATATCGGTGTTGACAAGAAAGGCCATTATGATCTTTTCAAAATAGGTGAAAGACTGCCCATTGTTCCACTGAATTTTGACACGATAATCAGCCAGTATAATAAAGATAAAGTAAGTCACGAAGAAAAGAAGAGCAAATATACAAAGCCAGAAATAGTCGTCTTGCGAGATAATAATCAGATGAAATCAATACTTATCAATGGAGATATACTTGATACAATTGGTAGACTTGACGATGATTCAGTAAATGTAATTATATTTTCTGGGATTGTGGGATTGTAGGTAAAGTTGATTTTTATGATAATCGAAATAATCATCGGTATTGGGAAGCTATGGAATCAGAGCTTTTTCGATTGCTAAAGAGAGGAGGTATTATTATCCAATGTGGGGATGTTGATCCAATATTGACTCGTGAATTAAAACAAGTTGCGAATTTTGGCGAGTTCAATTTTTCACATGAAGGCGTGTACGAGAAACAATAGGAATCTTATTAAGAAAAAAACCAGACCTGACACCGGTTTACTCGCGAAGGCGGACAAGGGCAGTAGTTTTACTGACCTGTTTTTTGCTTAACCAACAGCCCTAAAATTTTTACGAAAACTAAAGTTTTTTACAAGAACGTCTTGGTTCAAACTTGTTTTTCCGTCAACTAACTTTACTTCTTTATATATACCAGGCCAAACTTGCTCTGCTTTTTCGGAGAACTTTTGAAGCATATCTGATCCAAATACTAGAAGCCACGGGAGAGCCATTTTTCTTATCTTTACTTTGAAAGGAAGCGTATTTATTTTTTGTTCGGAAAAATCCGCATCAATCAGACCCATTTTCTGCAAATCCTCTAAGAACACTCTCCGCAAAACATGGAGGTTCGGTATTTCTGCATAGATTGGAAAATGCGTATTTGGAAGACGCTGTGATACAACACGAGCGACAATCGGCGCATCAATAAGTTTCGCAATTGCCGCTTCAGTATGCCCCTCTTCAACAAGATAAACAGGCCGTTGCTCTCCGCTTTCATCAGGAATAGAAAATTTTACTAATTTTATACGCGGCAGATTTGTTGCCGGATCAATAAATAAATCATAAAGTTCCTTATAAGAATGTTTTTTGGCAAGCTTTATTGCTGACTTTTTTATAGAATCCTGATCCGGTCCTATCCACGTCCTTCTATATGTTGCAGACCCAATAACAAATTTTGGCAATACTCGCTTAACACCACATTCAACCATTAAGTTTTCCGGATCTGGTCTGTCTTTAAAATCAGAAACTTTTATAATTTCTGTTTCTGGCGCTTGGTATTCATCCTTCGTATTTGGTATTTTAGGATACACATACAATGGATCGTTAGCGAGTTCATTAATTCGCCCCTGAAGCGTTTCAGGGTCTGCAAGGCCAGCAAGTTCGTCCTGACGCGCGTAATGCCATTCGTACCCTTTTACCATACTGCGAAATTCAAGCGTAAACGCTTTTTTATTGGCAGGATCGGCTGGATTCGGCATATCTAGTTCCGGCGTAAAACTTACAATCCTCTGCGCAGACTCTACGTCATTTGTTTTTTCTATTAATCCTTTCTTTACTTCTTGATCGGCCGTTGACAGGGGCGCTTCTGCAAGCGCATTACGGCACACTCCCAAAAATCGTATGAAAGAATCTTTATAAATTTTTGGAACTTCCTTGCTTTTTTGCCATGCCAAGAGAATATTTTCAAAGTGTTCCAGGGTAATTTCCTCACCTTCTTCCAGAAGAACCGTGATATACCTCCGTATTATATATGTGCGAAATGCTCCCGGCGGCATTATTTCCCTTACAAGATCCTGCGCTTCATTTCGTTCTTTCTCTAGGAGCGATTTTTCAAGCATTTTTTTAGATTGATTAAGTTCTTCAAAGAAAGCAAGTCCAAAAAATGCTTTTATGGTTTCTTTAGGGCTTACATCCCTCATATTTTTTTCAAAGCCATTGATATAAATGAGCACACCCTCACCTGCCGCGCTTGACGCATATCCGCTTTCCATAAAAGAGAGCAACTGATCTTCAATGCTCATTTTTTTCTCGCTTTCTGAAGTTTGATATTCAGCATCGCCATGAATAATCTTCGCAATGTCACTGACAATTCATTGCTGGATTGTTCCCTTTCTTATTTCTCCAAGTATATCGTGCGGAGTAGGAGGCCCCACCACTGGAGGCCGAAAATAAACTTGTGGATGCTCCTGCGTTTTTGTTTTTGCTTTTCGTTCCACTCGCCGTTGAGCAATTTTTTCCGTATGACGTTGATCATCTTGCTTCGGCAATACAACGCCGAGAAATCCTGAAAGCGCGCTGTGCTCGAAGCGCTGAAATGACGGCGGTTGTGTCGCCGCAAGAGTCTGCGGCGAAAGCATAACCAGAGGCGCATCACGCGCAATGCGAGCCACTTCTGCGCGCCATTGCTCAAGTATTGTTTCAATCTCCTGTTTTTCGGTTTCTGTAAGCTCTTGCCGCGACTGCGCTTTTTCTGCAGTTGTCTTTTCTTCTGTTGGCGCCGCACTCGCAGTTGTATGTGTTTCTGCCGCTTCATCACTCTTAAGACGTTTGTTTACAAGCCGTTCAAGCCTCAAAGCCGCTTGCAGTCTTCTATGCCGCAAAGATTCAATCTCATTTCCAATTGTCTCAACATAGCTTTCCGCGGCTTGGCCGCCTATCTTTTTTTCAAGTGCTTCAATACAATAAAAAGCAAGACCGCTTGTGAGAGCCCAAAATGTTTCAGCAATTGATGTTGGCGACTTCATAAGAGCTTGAGAGCCAAAAAGCGCTGATACTGCTCCAAGCATTCCGAAGGATTCCCTATGCGCCCTATGAGGAAGCGCAAGGCCTTGATAGTATTCCTTGATTGTCTTACTCAATTCAATAAGTCCTTTTGGCGACTGCTCATTTTCAAGGGCGTCTTTTTGCCCCTTGAGCAACTCGTCAATATATGCGATATATCCTTTTTGATTTTCATCGCCATTAAGAAATTTTTCGCGTGCCTTTGCAATATCTTCAGGCGAAATAAATTTTTTTGCGGCATGATATTCTTTGCAATAATCTGCAAAGTCTTTGTGCCGTTCTTTCGTCGCATCAGTGATTTCTGCCATTTTTTTTCGCAACGAATGTTCATGAACTATTTCATGAGCCGCGACATCCGGAGTTTTCCGTTTTTTTTTCAAACGTTTTTCAATGCGTTCACGGGAAACAGGCCAAATCCCGAGCATGAATTTTAAGAGTCCTCTACTGGCAATTTGCGCTCCCTGATAGCTCACTATAGCGCCAAGACTATGCCCGATTTTGTCACGAAGAAACATTCCGCTTGGTATTGCCAAAACGCCAAGAAGCACCTGCATAGCGGTAAAGCCGCCTTCCAGGAGATTGCGTTCTTTGAATGTTATTGATTCTGTATGAAGCGCTTCAAGTCTATGCTGGGCGCGATAAATATTATTCAGATGGTCAGAAATTTTTTGGCGTCGTTGACGCATCTGTTCGGGAACATCTTCTTTTTCAACTGATTGATCTTTTGATGTGAGTTCTGCGCGGTCCTGTTCAGAAGGGGGAATATCCTGTGTACGTCCAGCGTCGGCTGATTGATTAAAAAATTCTTTCATAACGCGAGGCGTGTCATTGCGTAAGCGTTGAGTCTCCTTTTAGGAGCGCATCCATCTCGTATTTTAGAAACAACGCCTCTTCAGCCATCATCTCCGTAAAAGACAGAAGTCCGTGCTTTATGAGAAGCGCATTTGCTGTTTTTTCGTCCCCGCTGTCAATCGCGAGTTTTAAATTTCTTGAGGCGTTTTCTGACAGCACATCCATGATCCGCGCAACAACTCGCTGATAAACGATCTGAAGCATTTTTTGAAGCATTTCGTCCTTTTGATTTTTCGGAATGCTGGAAAGGCCAAGAATGTCAAAAATATTTTTTTTAATAACGTCGTTTTGTATTGCAGAACTGTTTTTTACGGGCATATAGTACTAAAACACAAATAAAGGTATGAGCACCATACCATGGTGATAGTATATCATTTTTTAAGCTTTCTGTCCATTGACCCGCCTTACAGGTCGGTTAATACGTTCAGCATGTCCAAATAAAAAATTGTCATCCCAGCGAAGGCCGGACAAGGACAGCAAAACAGAGTCTATCTCAATTTTTGCAAAAGAATTTGCGCCTAATCTTGTTTAGAGAACACATCCTTCCTGCCACACGCGTGGAAGATTAGGATCGCATTGTTTTGCCGCAAATGGTTTTTCAGGAGAATTTTCCGGTTGTTTTTCGCATTCTGTTTGGCTGTATGTTGGGACAAGAGGATTACAATAAGGTTTTCCCTCAATGCCGACACCGGTTTTCAGGTTTACATCAACACATCCTTCCTGCCACACGCGCGGAATATCGGAATTGCATATTTTCCCTTCAAATAATTTTTTTTGCTCCGCCGGTATTTGCGCAACACACCCTGGCTGAAACGTGATTGAAAGATCTGCCCTGCATGGTTGTCCTTCGTATTCGCTTTTGGTGAAAATCGGTTTTTTTGAGATACATTCCGGCTGAAACGTTATAGGAAGAAGGGGATCGCAAAATCGTTTCTCAATGTCATCCCTTTGCTTTTCTATTGTGTCAATAAGCTGTTCTTTCTTTTTCTCCTCTTCGCGTTTTCGCTTTAGTTTTTTCGCAATTCCTTTCCGCTCTTTTTCAATTTGCTTTCTTTCTTCATCTTGCTGCTTTCTTTCTTCTTCTTGTTTCTCTTTTAATTTTCTTTGCAGTTCTTTCCGCTCTTTTTCAATTCTCGCCTGTTCCTTTTCCGCCTGTTCTTTTTCTTTTTTCAGCCGCTCATCTTCTTTTTTCAGCCGCTCGCGTTCTTCTTGCTCTTTTTTTCGCTGTTCGTCAATAGTTTTTTGATCTCTGCGCCCTTGTGTTACGGTAAACACGGCAGATGCGCGCACCATGTTTTGCGGATTGTCGTTTGATACCTCAATAGTATGTTCGCCGGGCTGGACGAGTATTTTGCTCTCATCCTTTTTTAATAATCCGGGTATGTTGAAACCGGCATTGTCAAATGTTCCTTGGGAATCCGGAGCAAGGTATCCTCCAACAGAGATTTTTACGCCGTCAAAGCGGACAGACAATCCTTCGCCGCGCGCAAAAACGGCTCCGAAAAGCACAGTGTATGTTCCGATAGGGCCGCCGTCCGGAAAGAGCGCAATGGATGGCTCTCCTTTGTTTTGAAACAAAGGTTGTGAAAGAACTGTAAAACGCGCCATCGCGTCAATGTTGTTTTGCGCAAGCACATACAGCCCGTATTTTTTTGGAGGGAGAAAAAGTTTGAGATTTTCAGGAATTTCAAGGCGCAGGAAAATCTCATCGGGCTCAAGAATGCAACCACCTTCGGATTTTGACCCGGAAACAAACGAGCAGTCGCGATAATTGCGCGCAACAATAAGCTCAAACATTTCTTGCGAGTCAAGATCTATAAGCCACGCCCGCATCGCGCCCCTTTCTTCATACGTTCCCCATTCTCTGCCCCTTACTGAAATGGAAGGAATCGTAACGCTAGCCGCTTCGGGGTCCACAACATAAATAGCTCCGGACCTATGCACGTCTGCACTTCGGTCAGACGCGTTTGCATGTTTTGCGGTAAAAGAGAGTACGACGAAGAGAATGCCGATGGCCGTTATCAAGCGCATAAAATGTTTCATAAGCGATATTGTTATTTATTTTGAATTACGAAACTGCCAATAATGCTCTTTCGTTGTCATTCCCGTCCCCGCGCAGGCGAGCAAAAACACGGGAACGGGAAGGGCAGTAAATAGAATACTAGCTTGTAAGCTGCCCTCGGCTCACCTACGCGTGGATGACAGCTTCGTAATTCAAAGTATTTATTTCCAGGCCATAAGTAAGCGGCGGTTAAATAGTGATTATTCTGAAACAGAAATCGTTTGTGCGTACGGGTCAGACGCAATGGATGTAAGGTCAAGCGTTCCAATGTTTGTCAAGCCGAATCCGTTATCAGTGTACACAGCGTAAATTGCCTTTGTCCGCACTTTATTTGCGGCTCTCCAAAATGACGCAGTAATGGTGCGGTCCCCATCCCACAGCGCGGTTGCGGCAGGTTTGTATGTTGCAGTGACAATGTCATCTCCTTGCGCAACAAGCGTTATGAAATTAATTGAACCAAGAGAGCTGTTTTTTTCCACGTACACAATCGTAAGATTGACTTCTATTTCCAGAGCCGTGCTTTCAGGCACTTCTGTTTGTTTTGCCGCAGATGTTCCTTCTGGCTCAACGCTAATGGTTGCAGTTGTTTCTGTTTTTGCGTTTGTAAGATCAAGGGTTCCTACCGCAGTCGCCGCAAAACCAGTGTTTGTATAGACTGTGTATATGATTCCGGTTTTTGGAGTATTTGTTGCCTTGTAAAATGATCCGATTACTCGTCTGTCGCCATCGTATTGTGCAATAGCCGTGGGTTTGTAAAAGGCGATTTTCACATCTGTTCCTTGCGGCACAAGCTCAACAGTCATAATGCCTCCGAGCGCGCTTGTTTTGGCGGGATATTCTAAAATAAGCTGAACAGAAATTTCCGCACTCTCGCTTGCCGAGTTTTGCGTGCCGCCGCTTTCTTTAAGGTAGGTGATGACATGGCGCCATCCATTGTAGTCATATTCAAAACGGATGTGCGAGCCAGTGATCTTTCCTTGCCCTCGGATTTTTGATTCAGACAAAATAATAGTGTCCTGGTTTATTTTGTACGTTCCTTTTTCGCTTGAAACAGAATATGTGCCGTCTGTATTCAAAACA
>CAZKXN010000036.1:5709-11299 GCA_964556905.1 uncultured Gammaproteobacteria bacterium | reverse complement strand
TTCAGCAGTTTTTGATAAAATAGGTTCGAGCCAAACTGTAAAGACACACCAAAATAGGAAAATATATATGCCAGGAATTGTACCAAATAGAATTCTTTCAACACCTTCACCTTCTCCTTCTGCGTCGCCGCCGCGGCCCGCTCTTGATGCTAGCAGTACATTTTCTAAACTCTCGTCTCCTGCTTTTACAAAAACAGGGCCGCTTGACTTCACAGGCGTTCGGCGTGAAGGAGCGCTATCAAAAATACGAAGCACGCATCATTTTCAACGGGGTTTATACCGTCAGTTGAAAACCATTTTACCTGGCGGCGCTAACTCCGCATTGAGAAGCGAGTTAGCTGACATCATTACCGGCAAAATAACTTCGTCGGGGAAAATATACAGAGGAGATTTACGGAATGCTTTGAGGGCAAAGTCAATTGGCGTGGGTAGAATTATGACTGCGGGGCAAAGGGATCGGCTCTTAAAGGGTCTTAATATGCTGCAGCGGTAGCTTGTCTCAATTTCGTCGCATCTGTAACAACTTTTATATCTAATGCTTGCGCTTGACTCTGAAATACGCGCAATCGCCGGGGTTGGAAAGACCCTTGCACAGCAAATCAAACTTCTTGGAATCACGACTGTTCGTGATCTTATTTTTTATTTGCCGCACCGTTTTGATGATTTTACGCGGCTCGTATTTATAAAAGATCTCAAAGCCAGCGAAACAGTTACAATACGAGGCGCCATTTGCATGATCCAAAACAGGCGTTCATGGAAAACGAGAAAAATCGTCACAGAAGCGCTCGTGGCGGATGATACAGGAGAGGTAAAAGTTATTTGGTTTAATCAGCCGTTTCTTATTAAAACTTTTCGCGCAGGAGATTATGTAAGTTTTTCAGGCAAAACGAGTGATAATTTTTATACGCTTCAGCTCGTAAGCCCGTCGTATGAAAAGATTCAACAGGACGGGCAAGCTATTCATACTGGCGGGCTTGTTCCTATCTATTCGCTCACAGCGAAAATTGCTCAAAAAAAATTTCGTGAAATTGTTAAAAAAGCACTGGACGAATGCGTAAGCTCAATACATGAATTTTTGCCTTCAGAAATCATTTCCGTTGAACAGCTTATGCCTCTGTCGGCGGCTCTTAGAGCGATTCATTTTCCCGCTAGCGCTCAAGATTTTTTGAACGCGAAAACGCGTCTTGCGTTTGATGAATTGTTTTTGCTCCATCTTCTGAATGTTGCGCAAAGAAAAATACAATCCTCTTTTCATTCCGTTTCCATACCGTTTAATTCCTCCGCGACTCGCGAATTTATAAAGAAACTCCCATTTGTGCTTACAAAAAGCCAAAAGGAGGCGGCATGGGAAATCCTCATTGATATGGAGAGATCTTTGCCCATGAACCGTCTTTTGGAAGGCGATGTAGGAAGCGGAAAGACAGTTATCGCGGCTATCGCAATACTCAATGCTGTTTCGCGCGGTTTTCAAGCGGCGTTTATGGCGCCGACTGAAGTGCTTGCCAGACAGCATTGGATGACATTCATTTCGCTCTTTGGGGAGACTTCTTTTCGTATAGCGTTATTTACATCCTCTGCGTCTTTGTCATGGACGAGAGAGTCAGCCGTCAGGAATTACGGAACGAAAAAAGAAAGAAATGTCTTAACTCAAGCCATACGCGCAGGGGAAATTGATTGTATTATAGGGACCCACGCATTGCTTGAAGATACTATTGAGTGCAAGCGCCTTGCGCTTGCCATTGTAGATGAACAGCAGAGATTCGGAGTGAAACAGCGCCAAGCTCTTCGTGAAAAAAACGCTGGCATGTTTTTGCCCCATTTTCTTTCCATGACAGCGACGCCGATACCCAGATCTCTTGCGCTTACGGTGTATGGCGATCTGGATCTCTCCCTCATTCAAGGACTGCCAAAGGGCAGAAAGAAGACTATTACAAAAATCGTTCCTCAAAAGTATCGGGAATGGGTGTATGAATTTATCCGTAAGGAGATCGGAAAAGGACATCAGGCATTTATTATTTTTCCCCTGATTGATCCGTCAGATGTTTTAGGAGTTCGATCAGTTTCATACGAGTATGGAAAACTGTCAAAGGAAGATTTACAGGATGTGCGCCTTGGCACATTGCATGGAAAAATGAAGCACGAAGAAAAAGAAAATGTCATGAAAAAGATGCTTGACAAAGAAATTGATGTGTTATTAAGCACATCCGTGGTTGAAGTGGGAGTTGATATCGCGAACGCGACATGCATACTCATAGAAGGCGCGGAACGATTTGGCCTTGCGCAGTTGCATCAATTCCGAGGTCGTGTGGGGCGTTCGGAGTTTCAGTCGTATTGTTTCCTTCTTCCAACGCAAGAAATGCAGGAAAGCAAAGCGCGCCTTAAGATATTTGCTTCATCCACGGACGGATTTTTTTTAGCTGAAAAAGACTTGCAATTCCGTGGAGAAGGGGACGTGTTCGGCGTTCGTCAGTCGGGTATGCCGTTTTTGCGGATTGCGACTCTCAAAGATATGCCGATGATTAAAAAAACTCGCGACTATGCCGAAAAAATATACGACCGCATGCACGAGCATCCGGAATTAAAAAAACAGTTTGAGAGAATGCGGCATTATGCGCATTTGGAGTAGACTCGTGGTGGACCCGGCGGGATTTGCACCCGCTTCATCAGGCGTCAACACTGATATGCTAACTCGATGCACCACGGGCCCGGGCCCACATACGCAGTATACAATAAAGAAAAGATCCTATAAAATAGGATCTTTTCCTGACGCCTGATTTATACCCGTGAAACACGAGCTTCAGTGTTATTTATACTATAAATAATGTAATTTTGTCTGTCAAGTGGAAATTTCCAAATCCCGAATATTTTTCAGTTGTGTAATTGCAAGAGAAGTCTGAACCTTATTTTTTGTAAAGGGAATATACGCGTGTATATATCCAAGCCGCTCGGCTTCTTTGAGCCGTTTTTCAAGCGACGACACTGTTCGCACTTCTCCCGAGAGTCCGACCTCCCCAATGAATACTGTTTTTGGATCGCAGGGTTTGTTTTTGTATGCTGAAATAATACTTGCGCATACTGCCAGGTCAATGGCCGGCTCATTGATTTTTAATCCTCCTACGATATTGATATGAATATCCTGATCGCCAAGATTAAGGCCAATCCGTTTGTCAAGTACGGCGATCAGTAATTGCAAACGATTTGGGTCAAACCCCACGCTTCTTCGTTGAGGGTAGCCAAAATATGTTTTTGATGTTAATGCCTGCACATTCACCAGGAACGCACGCGAACCTTCCGCAATTACGGCTGTGCTTGTTCCTGGCACAGAAGCGTCTCCCTCGGTGATAAACGCGGACGAGGGGTTTGCAACTTCAACCAATCCCTTTTCTGTCATTTCAAAAACTCCCACTTCATTTGTTGACCCAAACCGATTTTTTACGGTTTTGAGAAGGCGAAAGAAATGATTGCTGTCGCCTTCAAGGTAAAGCACTGTATCAACAAGGTGTTCAAGCGTTTTAGGGCCCGCAACCGAACCTTCTTTTGTCACATGGCCTGTGATAATAATCGGGATGTCATGCTCCTTTGCAGTTTGCAGGAGTTTTACTGTGCACGCGCGAACTTGAGAAATACTGCCTGCTTCAGATTCTACTTCAGCAGAGCCGATTGTTTGGATAGAGTCTACAATAGCAAGCGTTGGTTTTTCTTTTTGAATTGCAGAGCAGATTTTTTCGCATTGTGTTTCACTGCAAAACAGCATGGAAGATGGTGCTGGTTCGCCTGAAGCTAAAATTCTGTCAAGCCGCAATTTAATTTGCTCTCCTGATTCTTCCCCGGAACAGTAGAGGACTGGTTTGCTTTGTTTTTTTGCCAATACCACAGCGATTTGTGCCATGAGCGTAGATTTTCCCACACCCGGTTCTCCGCCGATGAGGATAAAACTTCCCGGCACTATTCCTCCGCCCAGGACTTGATCAATTTCTTTTATGCCGGTTTGAATCCTTTGCCAATTGGCATGGTTGATTTCAGAGAATGGGATTACTTCAGCAGAAGGCGAGTGTTGCATTTTCTTTGCGGCTTCCTCCTTCACAGACTCTACAAGCGTTCCCCACGCACCGCATTCCAAACACCGCCCAGCCCATTTTGAGCTTTGCGCGCCGCATTTTGTACATGAATAGATGGTTGCTAGTTTTGTCATCTGATGTTATTTGATAGTCCCCGATTGCGATCCGCATCGCGGTTGATTTGAAAGATATGTACCGCCGGATCGGTTAAGAATCTCTTGGAATACATTTTCTGCAATGTCAACCTTATGTTTCACCTTTGAGGAGGCATTTTGGACCAGCGCGCATATATTTGCGTGGGAGAAAACGCCAACAGCAAGATTTGATGTATCGTTTTTTAACGGAATAGCTTGTTCTTGAGAAAGCCGTTTAATAAGATTTGCCGTTGCAGTAATTTGGTTTTGAGTAAACTCTTGTTTTTGGTTGTCAACAAGTTCAATACCTATAGATCCTTCATTTGCGCCGCCCGTGCAATTTACGCTTGTTTTTTCAATTGGAATGCACGGGCCTACAACAGTGCCATCTGTCTTTACCCAATAGTGGCAGTCAACAATACCCCGTGTTTTACAGAGATTATCGTAAAATGGCACATCGCATCCCGCAGAAGCATCATTGCCGCCGGAGTGATGGAGAATAATACGCGTTTTTTTTGTCGGCGGAAGCACTAATCCGCATCGTCCTGGATTTGAGGAAAATTCAATAGGGCGCGCCTTTTTTCCTTCAGCAGTTATAGGAGCGTTTTTAATGCCTCCGGAAATTCGCACGCCGATATGAAGGTGGCCTGCATGATTTTTGTAAAGCTCGGAATATGTTGACTGGAATTCCTTTTGGTTAATAATAGCGCCATCTTCTTTTTGAAGGCCGTCTTGTTTTAATGTATTGAGAATAGCTCCCTTCACTTCTGGCATGCCGAGGAATAATTCCGTCACCAGAAAGCGCCCTTCAGAACCCTTGCGCCGCTGTTCTTGTTCAAAAATTGCGTTTGCGGCCGCTGTCAGATCTTCTGGTTCTCCTTGAATATCAGCCCCGCGTCCATCCGCATGTTTTGTGCCTGTTGGGTCATGTCCTGACACCAAAGTATTGACAAGCAGGGATGTTCCAGCCGTGTCAATTGTTTTAAGAACACTCATAAGTTGTGAATCAACTTTTCCATCCTCAACATCTTTTGCCGCCCGTTCAGAAAATTTAATATGTTCAAAATCACCCACGGTAAATCCTTCGTTAACATAATCCTCGAATTTTTCTAGTTCAATATCTATTTTTTCCACTTGCAGCAGCGTCAACGGCCGAAACTGCACCAGATTCGGGCTTATGGTCCACAAAGCAAGGTAGGAAAAAAGAGCGAGCAGTAGGCCGACAATGGAGTTTTTTATAACGCCTTGCGCTTGCGTGACGCGTTTTTCACTGCCGCCCGCAAGAATCCAAATAGCGCCGCCAAACATCAGCGCTATAACAGACAATATGAGCGTAAACGCTATAAGCCATTCGTAGAGAGCTACGATATAACGCGCAATGCCTTCGCATTTAACAGA
>CAZKXN010000036.1:243-5699 GCA_964556905.1 uncultured Gammaproteobacteria bacterium | reverse complement strand
CCTTGTTTCGCGCAAACAGTAATCTGATCAGATCGCCCCGAGACTTCATCCTTGAATCCAGGGATAGGCATTGTAAGGTCAACCGTGGTCTGGGCAAGGAGAATGGACGCCGACACACTCGTGAACATAAACGCGAGTAGAATGAAGAGGATTTTTTTGAGTATCGATGTTTTCATTATAGTGTCATTGCGAACGGCTGTAAGGAGTGTGGCAATCCCGTCTTTATCTATTGAATCGGCCATCCTCACGTCCTCCGATGGTCCGATGACTATCGGACTCAAAGCCATCGGATTCCTTAGGATGACATAGGTAATCTTAGTATATCACGCTCTTTTATTGTTTACACTCGTCACACTGTCTACCGAAGATAATGACACTCCTCGAGCTTACACTCGGGGTATCTTATCTTTTGCATGGCCGTGTGATCTTTTGTCATTCCGACCGACTGTAAGGAGTGGAGGAATCTGCATGGATATACATTACACGTAGGTCCCTCGACTTCGGTCCGATGACCATCGGACCTGACGCTCGGGATGACATTATTCAAAGCTATCGAAGGCACTCTGTAGGATTGAGTATTTTTACTCGCTGCTCGCCGCTAAAATCTGCATTCTGTAGGCTACCACCCGCATATAAATCAAAGTGTCGTCCTTTGATTAAGTCACCTTTGTCTTTTACTTCATATGTCTTGCCATTCACTTGGAGTTTACAGCCAACCTTAAAACATGTCTGATCAGCTGCAAGGGAGTAATTTGCTATCGGCGGAGCGCCGCTTGATGTGCTGGTACAGTATGGCGTGCCTTTTGGAAATTCGACGCATGGGTGCCATTCGTAACCGCTGGAAGTTTTGCAGATTCTCGTTTGATCTCGTTTATTATTATCAGGACACCAACACTGCATTGCAGTATTGCACCAAAAATCCTCATAATTTCTTTTTTCACCGTATGGCGGTTTATAATATACAGTGAAATAAGCGTCAAATTCTGTTTCTACCGCTGTCGGACAGGACAGAGCGTTATATTCCGCCACTTTGCCTTCCTGTCCTGGAGGGATGTTTTTACCAACCAGCGCAAGTTTTATTTTTTTTACCTGCGAGAGTATTATCGGCCGGAACTGCACAAGATTTGGGCTTATTGTCCAGAGGAAGAGATACGATCCCAAAGCAAGAAAAATTCCGACAAGGGAATTTTTTATAATGCCTTGCGCTTGGCCCACTCGTTTCTCGCTTCCCCCGGCGAGGACCCAGACCGTACCTCCAAACATGAGCGCTATCACTCCAAGGATGAGGGTAAATCCTACGCCCCAGCGATAGATGGTGCTGATGTATGTGGGGACTGCTTTGCCTGAAGCAAAATCTTCTTTTGTAATCTCTGATAGTGCGCCGACAGGGATGTTGAGCTTGTAATTGCTTGAGCCTGTGGGAGTTACTTCAGCCAAGGCTTCCTGCGCTTGCGGCAAAAAAAATATCAGTACGAGCTGAAAAATGATTATAATCGCAAGAACAATATTGGATATATTTTTTTTCATTTTCCAACTCAGTTTTTAATGAATTCATAGTTTGTTATCCCAGGGTCACCGCAAAGCTTATAAAATCCATCCCAGTATTCTATGCTTCCATTAAAAGTGCCGCAGTCGTTTTTCGTATAGCCTTTTCCTGTTTTTGGATCATAGGGACAGAAGATTTTAGCCCACAACTCATCAGCTTCTGGTTTTTTTTCAATTTCGCGGCACTGTTTTTTTGTTAATGATGTTTTTATATTTGGTAAAAACTCCTTCCATCCAAAAGAGAGGGCAGGCTTTTTATAAGTATAATTTGTCCAACAGCATGATCCTTTTTCTTCCTCAGCAATTTCTCTTGTTGATAAAGGCTGTTTTGAACCCTTTTTTTCTGCATGCTCAACTTCAATTGAGGCGCTTTCGCTTGCGCTTGGAGTAATCGGTATTTTGAGTGGAGGATTGGATTCGAGTTTTGCGGCGATCTCTTCTACAGGTTTAGCGATAATCGGCCTGAACTGCACAAGGTTTGGGCTCATGGTCCAGAGGAAGAGATAGGAGCCAAGCGCTAAGAAGATGCCGACAAGGGAATTTTTTATAATACCCTTTGCTTTATCAACGGTTCCTTTATTTCCTCCTGCAACTATCCAGACCACACCACCAAGCATGAGCGCTATTACTCCAAGAATGAGCGTAAATCCGACTAACCAGCGGTAGAGGACAGAGATGTATACGGGTATGGATCTGCCTGAAACAAAATCTGCCTTTGTTATCTCTGTTGTAGCGCCAACAGGGATGTGGAGTTTGTAATCAGTGAGTTTGCTTTGGGATCCAAGCGCGTCTGCGGGGCCTGAAGAAGGCCCTTTATCAGCAAATGCGATGTCAATTTTTGTACCATAAAAAATACCTACCAGTAATGGTAAGAGAATAAACAAAAACGGCAAAAACGAAAAAACATCAGGATTCCTTGGCTTTTGTCTCGGAATGACAATTTTTGGACTGCCTAACATCTTTATAAAGCTACAGTCGTATTGAAAATAGTTTGCCACTGTCTTTGTCTGTAAAGCGTGGTTTGATCTTTTGAAACGATGACATTATCAATAGTATGCCGTCCGTCCGGTTCAGCGATTTTTGTTTTTGATCCAGTGATTAAATCTATGCGATAGATGTGATCTTCTGCCGTATCTCCGATGGATGGCATAATGCCCGCGCCTTTTTCCAATGTCGTGGGAACTGCGCAATAGACAGTGTTATTATCGGCAAACCCGCACTTATGCGCCCAAGTCTGCACTTCCAGTTTTCTGCGATTTTCTCCAATGCTTTCTCCAAGCGCGTCTATAATCCAGAGTTCCGGCTTAAATTGAGAATCAGCAGAATATCCGCTGTACAAAAGCCGATCTACTACTGGAGTCCACTCCGTTTCTATTCCTCGGCCTTCAACAACAGCGGATTTAAAATTTTCACTATTTTTTCCAATGAAATACAAACGTTGTCTGTTTCCGTCAATTCCTTCATTAAAGAGCGCGATAATCTGCCCGGACGGCGACCATGACGGATTAAAAAGCCCTGCTCGCATCCCAACTGCTTCAATCGCTCGCGCGCCCGAACCATCGTCATTTGCAATGACCAAGAAGCGGTTTTCCGGATCATCCCCAAGACTTTTGAACACTATCTGATTTCCCGAAGGGGCAAAGTCAAATTCTTCCCAGTGCGCAGGTATTGTGAATTGTTTTTTCTTTTCAAAATCGTAAATGATATTTGTTTCATCAATAAAGCCAATTACCGCTTTATTCGTGTTAGGAGACCACTGTATTTCCTCTGCGCCAACAAATGTTTGGTCAGTGATTTTTGTTGCTTTGCCGTCAGGGGTAATGCGATAAAAGGTTCCATCATATATGTTAAAACTAATGACATTTTGCCCGTCAGACGAAAGCGCTGGCGCAAGATTGCGGCTGGATTGGATTTCTACAGTTTGTACAGGCCCCCCTTGGCTTTCCGCTGCTGTTTCGGGAAGCTCCGGGCCGCCAGCGATTTTTTCTTCAGTCGGCGGAAAAGTGATTTCTGTCGGCTCTCTGTCTATTTCTGGAGGAAGCTCCGGCGGTTGGCCTGGGCCGCCGGTTGGAAATCCAGGAGTTACTGTAGGAGGACCTGCAGGAGCCACAGACGGTGTTACAGGCGCAAAGAAAAATAAATAAATAAAATATCCGATTATTCCGACTGTTAAAATAAATCCGATTATAAGTGCTATGCGTTTCCAATCCATAATGAGTTTTGGTTAAGGTATTGCACAAAGTATTATACAGTAGTTTTTGAAAAGTCGGAAGAACCATTTTTGAAAAAAAAATAAAGCCCCAGAAGGTTCTCCAGGGCAATTGCGAAAATTTATCTTTAACAGCCATTTCTCGCCTACTCTGTTATGACGAGCGGCTGAATGTCGCCAAATATTATAATGGCATCCTTGTCGCCGAACGGCGAACTAGTACTACCCGGAATACGCTCTATAAAGACCGTATTTCCGGAGTCTGCGCGGAAATTGGTTAGCTTTGTCCATTCTGTCTGGCCGTTGTTCTGCGTCCAAACAGAGACAGTGAGCCATTCCGGCTGGAACCAACTTCCATCCGCCATCCGGGCGCCTTGCCCCTGCTCTTTTTTGGCATTGACCAGGCACAATCCTCTGGCTGACTCAAGGATTTTGCCCCTGAAAAAGGAATCCCTTTCATCTCCAGACATTCTGGAGATACTCCCTGCTTCGCAGTCGTACAGAGACGAGCATGCAGGAAGTTGGTTTTCCAAGGACGAAATATCTGCAGTTAGCGTCCCTTTAGGGGTGTTGAGCGTCACTTTTCCAGGAACGTTTCCGTCCGCCAGAGAAAATTTCCACCCTCGTCCGTCAGTGAGCGGGACAAGAAAATCCTGACGTATCTGCTCAACCTGTTGGGAGCGATACCAGGATTTTTTTATATACAGGCCGGTGGGGCCGGGGAGAAATTCCCACGCTTTGTTCATGGAATCCCAGCGAAACGCCACCCCTGCGTCCTTTTCATTGTTCTCTGAATAGCCCGGTATATTAAATGTCCCGAGCATGTACACCTCACCACCCCACTCCAGAAAGTGCTGGGGGTGTACTTTTGTGTCTTGCTTCCACTCCCCGTAAGTTTCTACATTCCGTCCTTCCCGTATCATCCGCAATGCCGGATGATACATGCCGGAGATAAGACTAACATCCATATCATAAATTCCCTGGCTCGCGTTTGGGGTAATGAGCATTGATATGCTCGGCGTCCCTGTGCGAGTATCCGGGGTTGGGTCCGGCAGTGGCGTAGAAGTAGCCGGAGACGGGGACGACGGCATTACTGCCCCAGTCGTTGGACTTGACGACGGGACAAAATTCGTCGGCGCAGGGGACGAAGCCGCTGTTTTTTCGGTCTTGCCATTACTAGCAGGCTTTGACCGAACCGCGGCTTCTTCCGACTCCGACTCATCGGCGTCTGTCGTCGTCATCACTGGCGGACGCCCCAAGCATCCGGCCAGAAAAAAAGTCGCCAAAACGCAAACCCTTGCGTTGGCCTTGCCGTTGTTTTTCATGGTCAACTCCTTTTGACACATACCCGCGCTATCTCGTGCGCGGGAAAACACTGCTCGCCTGGCTGGAAATGATTTTTTCCCGAGCGAAGCAATACAAAATAATTTTGAATTACGAAACCCTTTTTTTGTCATTGCCGACCCCATTTGACTCACTGCTGTCCGTTCAGGTTAGCCATTAAGAGAAAACGACTCGGGATGACAAACCATAGTTTCGTAATACAAACTAGAATGCGGGTATTTTATTTGGCATTGCTTCACTCGGGAACTGTATAAACAATTAACACGGATTGTTAAAAGAACAAACTCTTTTTCTGGATTTTTCAATACAGAATGCAACAAAAAGAATACCTCAATAGGCGTAAACTGTCAACTATGTT
>CAZKXN010000036.1:0-233 GCA_964556905.1 uncultured Gammaproteobacteria bacterium | reverse complement strand
ATCTAATCGCAACTTACTCCTCCTCTGGCATATCTTTTTCTGGCATATCTTTTTCCATAGCGTTCATATCTTCTGCGAGCATGCGAGCCCTAGCGAGTTTTGTCCGTTCCTTTGCCGCAAGCTTTTCATTGCGCTCTGCTTCTCCTCTGTCATTGCCAGCGGCTTGGCCGGATATTTGCCAACGTATAATGACAGTGATAGTGAGAAATGGAAGAGCGGAAACCAGAGGGAAA
>CAZKXN010000035.1:6936-11895 GCA_964556905.1 uncultured Gammaproteobacteria bacterium | reverse complement strand
GGCACCACGGACCATCCTGTATTCACTAGATACACACGGGACTTATATGCATCCAGATATTTTTCAAACAAAGAAATATAATCCATTGGCTGGCGAGGCATGAAGGGCTGGCCGAAAAATCGTGAAAATGTTGTAACAGGTGCGGTAACGCCTGTTTCTGTGCCGGCGAGCTTGCACGTATATCCCATCAAAAACCAAAACAATGCTTGCTCTTTTGTAAGCTTTGCTATCGGAGGAAGCACTCCATGGGCATCTGCAGTAAGAAAAAGAATCGCGGAAGGATGACTGCCGCATCCATCCTCTTGTTTTCTTGTAAGAAACGAGATCGGAAACGATCCTCTAGAATTTTCTGTAAACCGATCGTCGTCAAGATCAAACGACCCGTCAGGATATACCATTGCGTTTTCAATAATGCACCCATTTTGAGACTCCGGACACTCGCCAAACAGCGCGTGATAAATCTCGGGCTCCTTTTCTTTATCAAGATGGATCAATTTCGCATAACATCCATTTTCAAAATTCGCAATGCCTTCAGGCGACCATCCATGCTCATCGTCTCCGATAAACAGCCGGCGCGGGTCATTGGAAAGTGTGGTCTTGCCAGTGCCGGAAAGTCCAAGCATCAAAGAGGTGCTCCCTCTTTCGTCACAGTTTGCTGAAGCGTGCAAAGGAAGAATGCCGTGTTTGGGGAGGATATAATTCATGACCGTAAACATGGTTTTTTTAATTGTGCCGCAATACGCAGAACCCATCACAAGGCAAACGCGCCTATCCATATCCATCGCGATAACCATTTCGGAAAACGTACCGTCCCTCCTTCTAAGTCCTTCTCCATACTTTACTCCATCAACTTTCTTAAAGGGGAGCACAAGTATCTGGAATCCCTCTTTTGCAAAAATACTTTGCGAAATATCATTAGGTGCGACGCGAAACATAGTATCTGCAAACAACGCACAAAAACCATGCGTAGCAATCACTTCTATTGGTAGCGCATACGAGGATCTTGCTCCAAGCACGCGGTTGACCGTGTAGGCGCGTTCAGATGCTGTGAGGTATTCAAGGGCTTCATTAAGCAGGCCGTCAAACACTTCCGGAGTCATTGGATTATTATTCGGTGATGTCCAATCAATCGTATGTTCGCTTTGAGAATGCCTGACAATGTACGTGTCATGCGGGCTTCTTCCTGTTGATTCTTTCGGAGTCCATCGCGCAAGCGCACCTGATTCAATGACGATTGTTTCACGATTCGCGCGTGAATGCTCAATAAGCATCGCGCGATCGCTATCGCAAAAAATATTTTTATGAGAAACAATGATTTGTCTAATTTTTTCTTGAATAGGGTTCATGCAATGGTCATCTACTGTAAAAATGGGGTCAGGCACGAATTCCTTCGGAAATTGAGCCAGACCCCATTTTCTCCTGCATCGCTTCGCGGACTTTGTTTTGCGCGATCTCAAGAGCCACTTGCCGCGGATTCCTTTTTTTCCCAATGCTTTGGCTCATAACTGTCCGAACTGCCAAAACAACCTTTTCTTCTACAAGTTCAAACATCTCTTCCGGCGAAAATCCCCGATATTCTGCATACGATGAGATCACTCCGCCGGAATTTGCGACAAAATCCGGCACAATAACAATACCCCTATCCATAAGTTCGTTTTCAATATTCTCTCGCATTGGGATATTGGCTCCCTCCACGAGCACTTTTGCTCTAATCGTATTCTTATTATGCTCATTGATGACATCAGTGACAGAAGCGGGAATTAGAATGTCAACATCAAGCCCAAAAATGCTGTCGCGGGAAAGTTTCTGCGCGCCTGCATACTCGCTTACAGATTTTTTTTCGCGTTTAATATTGTGCAATATTTCCTCATCAAACCCTTGATGGGAAACGGCTGTTCCGCCGCTATCTGAAACCGCAATAATCTGCGCTCCCCATTTTTTTAAAAATTTGAATACAAAACTTCCGACATTTCCAAATCCTTCAATCGCGATTCTCGTTTTCTTAAAATCCATGCCAAGCAATTCCGCGATCACGCGCGCGGCATGTGCAACGCCAAACCCTGTGCTTCCATATTCATGCGGAAGGCCGCATTTTTTCCTGCCGCCTTCAGTTATTTCGCAATACGATGCCGGTTTTCCAGTAGCGGCCTCCCATACTCCAAGCGTTTCTGCGATCCACTGCATTTCCTTTTCACCGCTTGAAACATCAGGGCCTGTTATATAGAAATGCGGAATAAAGGGTTTAAGCGCGCTGGCAAATGCCTGCACGTGCTTTTTTTTAAGTTCATCAGATCCTCCATCCCACACCATCCCCCCCTTTGCTCCGCCAAATGGAATACCAACTAGGGCATTCTTCCATGTCATGGTGCGCGCAAGCCGATAAACTTCTCCAAGTGTGACGGTCGGCGTCATACGCACCCCACCTTTGCCTGGACCAAGCGCGGTATTGTCTATCACGAGATACCCTTTCATGCCAATACTCTGATCTGACACTTGCACGCAATACTGCGGCCCAAATTTATCAACTGGAATCCCGGGAGAAAATTGTTCTTGTAGTTGGACTTTTAGGGAGGAAAATGTTTGTATCATACTGTCGTATTAGTGAGTTATAATATTATCATATTATATCATACTATTTTCAATGTCAATAAATGCTGGGGATAAATAAACCCGGCCTTGTCGGCTTGAAGA
This sequence comes from uncultured Gammaproteobacteria bacterium, assembly GCA_964556905.1. GTDB lineage: Bacteria > Patescibacteriota > Patescibacteriia > JACQRZ01 > JACQRZ01 > JACQSA01. Next base: position 9,204 of record CAZKXN010000035.1, on the reverse strand, counting down.
CGCAGGGTATCAAGGCATGTTTGTTGCTGGAAGGTCAAATTGTCCGATAATTCGTCTGCAAAAAAATAAACCACGCCTGTTGACGTGGTCGTATCAAAACTGTAAAACTTAACATTAAGCCGCGCCGCGGCTAGAATCTCTGCTCTTCTGCGAGTTATGCCTGCGATTCGCTTTCGGCGGAACAAACCGCCAAGCGAATTTTTTCCGCAAAATACTTATCAAGCTCAGCGAAATTCTCAAATCGAATAAAATATTCCCGCGCCCCGTCTCGATCACCAAACTCTATGCTGTTAAGCTCTGAACCAACAAAGATAAGTCTAAAAACTTCACCTGACTTCAATACGATCCTGTAGGACAGTGCGTTTTTTTCTAGGGTGTCGCCGCGCATGGGAATTTTTATCCCACTTGACACTTGTATCACCAAAGAACCAGAAGTATTTCTGAAAATAAACAAATTCAAACTTGGAGATACTTCATCACGGTCTAAAAATTTTAAAGAACCGTCCCTCTTAAGTTCATCATAAACCTTTTTCAGGATTACCTGCGGGTGCCCCGCAAATAATCTACCGATTTTCGCAATAAGCCCATCAAACTTATGACCCATCGCTTTTCCTCCTTTTGCGACGACCCTCCTATGGTATAAGGGTTCTACTATATCCTACTCGCGCTGTCAATAAAACAGATTCAAAAATGGCGTAAGATATTTTTTTTGCGCTTGCATCATTGTATAATCCTATAAACCACCACATTCTCTTTTTCAAATTCTTTTTTTAGCAACGGCGAATAACGATCAATGCCCCGCGTGCCTAAAGCTCGTTCGTAAGAAGTATACAAAACATATTTGATGCGGTTTTTCAAAAAAAGCTCTTTGACTTCATCTTCGGTGAGTTCGCCGCGATAAAACCTTTGCACTATCAGAAGTTTGTCAAAATATCGCACTGTTTCAGACCAATGGCCAACATACACATATCTGCCAGTTAAAAATGGCACCATGCTTCCAGTTGCGGCTGAAGAAAGAAGCGCGTCAGAAGGGCCGCTATTAGAGCGAATCCACTCACTCGCGCCAAATAACTCTTCGGGAATATAAAATAATTCAGAGGAAGATCCCATTTTGATATTCCAAGACAATAAAAAGATAACAACCCATGAAGAAAAAATCATAAAAATTGCAACTATGCAAACACTCGCGCCAAGCACAAGAGTGCGGATCTGCGGAACCAGAGCGTTGTATAATTTTTTTCCCGTGCGAAATAAAAAATAACTGGAAAAAATAGCAAGCGGAATAATAAACGGGATTTCAAACATTCGCCTCCGTTGAGGAATGCCAGGAATGAATGCAAGAATAATCGGAACAATAATCCAGCAGGAGAAAAAAAGAAATTGATGATCCAGAATCGCTTGTCTTCGTTTTATACGAAAAAAAATTTCACCAAAAGCGCATAACGCAAGAAAACCAAAACCTATTATAAACCCTGCCAAAGAGAATGGGCGAAGAAACACATCAACTTGCGATGTCTTCCAGATCGGATTTGAAAGAGCAACAAAAAGCATAAAGACAAAAGATGAGAGGGACGCGCAAACAGCAATGCAGAGAGCCCGAATCTTCTGCCAAGACATGTGCTTCGCGCACGCCGCAAGCATTGCATATACGCCAATAACCGCATACAGGGCTATGGCGTAATATGGTAAAATCAAATTTTCAAAAAAAAGAGCGAATGCAGTAAGCGCAAGAAATTTTTTACTGCCGGTTTCCTTAAAGGAAAGTATGTAATAAAGCGCGAGGACGAAAAGCGCGCTGGCAAGCGATACATGAGGCGCAGAGCTATATCTGGCAATAGGCGTAAACGCAGGAACGTAAATATCTAAAAAATCATGAGGATCCCAACCTAAAATAAGAAAAAGCCAGCCAAAACCAGACGCGAAAGACGCTAAAAGAAAGCTCACAATAGCGCGAGCGCGAGACTTTGCGGCGCGCATGCAAAACAAGTATATCGTAAAAAGAAAAACCAGGCCGAAAAAAAACCGCGCGCCAAAAAATACAGTCACAACGTCGCTTCCTATAATACGCGTGAATGCGCCGAGAGTTGTATAGAAAAGATGGATAGGAACCGCAGGATTCGGAGTTTCTGTCGTAAAAAGATTTGTGTAGAGAAATTTACCTTCATACCCGGACTGCATTTTTGCGTAATAAGTCGGTGTGTCGGAAGCTAGAAAGAGAAGGCCTGAATACACCGAGTCAGGCGGAGTATTTTTAATTGCAACGCCATA
>CAZKXN010000035.1:0-6926 GCA_964556905.1 uncultured Gammaproteobacteria bacterium | reverse complement strand
CGGAATTGCATTGAGCATTAAAACTGCCAAAGCAATTGCGATAAACGGCCAAAAAACACCGAAGCGCATAAAGAATTGCGTTACAGCAAGTTCTGCTGTTTTGAAAGTGTCTCCAGCCCAAGATGGCGGTAGGCATGCTCGGTAACAATTCTGCCGCGCGAAGTACGATTCAAAAATCCAAGCTGCAACAAAAACGGCTCATACACATCTTCAATTGTCTCCATTTCTTCAGATAGCGACGCCGCAATCGTATTAAGGCCAACGGGCCCTCCGTGAAATTTTTCAATAATGGTTGATACAATTTTTCGATCAAGCGGATCAAGCCCTGCTTCATCTATTCCCAATGCCTGCAATGCCTCATCTGCAAGAAAAGCTGTGATTTTTTCGGCCGCTTTCACTTGCGCGTAATCTCGGACGCGCTTTAGAAGTCTATTGGCAATACGCGGGGTAAATCGCGAACGGCGAGCAATTTCTTCTGCGGCGCTCTCATGAAGATCGCACCGTAAAATCCTGGCTGAACGCGAGAGTATCTGTTTGATGTCGCCAGGAGTATAAAAATCAAGATGGTAGAGACTCCCGAAACGATCACGCAGAGGGCCTGAAAGCAAACTCATGCGAGTTGTTGCTCCGATGAGCGTGAAACGCGGGAGATCAAGCCGAATAGTGCGCGCGGACGGCCCCTTTCCAAGGATAATATCAAGCGCATAATCTTCCATTGCAGGGTACAGAGCTTCAGCGATTGTTTTATGCAAACGATGAATTTCATCAATAAAAAGAATATCGCCAGAGGAAAGGTTTGTAAGTATCGCAGCCAAATCTCCTACTCTCTCAAGCGCAGGTCCGGAAGTTACGCGGATAGACGCGCCGACTTCACGCGCCATAATAAACGCAAGAGTCGTCTTACCTAATCCCGGCGGACCAGAAAAAAGCACATGCTCAAGCGCCTCGCCCCTGCCTTTAGCCGCATCAATAAAAATGCGAAGGCTTTGCTTTACCTGCTCCTGACCAATGTATTCTGAAAGAATCTGCGGACGCAAGGTCGTTTCAAACGCGCTTTCGTCAGGTGGTGTGTCAGAGAGTCTAAATGTGAGTTCTTCATCCTGCATAGTCATATCTGATCGTATCAAATCCTTCAAATCCCGCAAGGAATCTGCATGAAACTGACACACTAGAACATCGCACTTCCCAGACAGGATGTTTTTTTAAGCGATTAGGCAAGGCAATAGAATAAAAAGATTTTTGAGTGGCGGATCAGAGATCTATACATATTGTGTGATAGAAAATAGACACCTTCTGTCCGACATGTAAAAAATCATTTTATTTTTGCCGAAGACTCAAAAGCGAAAAAAGACATCCTGTCTGGGGTGGTATCAACGTATGTCATCTTTTGCAAAAAAAACTTATCTCGATTTAATGTGCACATATACTGTCTGTGAGGGAAGGAGGTTGTGGATTTTTTCCGGCCACTCAACCACGCTAATAGTATTCGGATCTCCTAGATATTCTTGTATGCCAATGTCAATGAGTTCGGCGAAATTAGAAAGGCGATAGGTATCAATGTGGCAGAGCTGTTTGGCGTGAAAAATTTTTTGAGCGCTCCTTGACAATGAATATACAAGCATAATGGCAAACGTAGGGCTAATGATTGCTTTTCTAATGCCTAACGCTTTCGCAATGCCGCTTGCAAAAACTGTCTTACCTGCCCCTAGATCTCCTTTGAGCGCGACTACAGATCCTCCGAAAAGAGTGCATGCAAACGTTTCGGCAAGCAGAGCTGTTTCCTTACCGTTAGCCGTACAATGCGCAATTCTTTTGTTATTTCGTTTGATGGTGATTACACGGTCATTCATTGGTAATATCCCACAATGGATCAGCTTGGCAAAAAATCGGTGACGCAAAAACGCTTTTCCTTACTTTGAAAAAAGCGGCAACAGCGATCATTGCCGCATTGTCAGTGCAGTATTGAAGTGGAGAAACAATCAATTCGGGTTTCGGACGCATCTTTGAAACAGCGTGCGCAAGATTTTTGCGCAGCGAATGATTTGCCGCAACGCCTCCGCCGAGAAGCACACTTGAAACAGTATGTTCTTTTGCCGCTGATATTGTTTTTGCAACAAGAACGGATACTACGGAATGCTGAAACGAAGCGCAAAGATGATCGCGCATCTTTGGTGAGTACTGTCCATTTTTTTTGAGATCTCGCACGCGATAAAGAACCGCTGTCTTAAGACCGCTAAAACTGAAAGAGTAATTTTTAGAGTCAATCATAGGAATAGGCAAGGGCGCTTTTTGCGCATTCCCTTTGCGCGCACGGCAGGCAATAGCAGGGCCGCCAGGGTATGAAAGATCTAAAATTTTTGCCGCCTTATCAAATGCTTCCCCTGCGGCGTCATCAAGGGTTTTTCCAATAAGCTCGTATCGCCCATGATTTTTCATCAAAATAAGTTCCGTATGCCCTCCGGAAACAATTAGCGCAAGTGCGGGAAACTTTACTCTGCCCTCCACCATATTCCCCGTGCCTTTTTTTTTCAGCCAACTCGCGTAGATATGGCCTTCAATATGGTTTATGCGAGCCAAAGGTTTTTTATAGAGATATGAAAGCGCTCGCGCTGTATGCACGCCAACAAGAAGGGATGTAATGAGTCCTGGGCCGGCAGAGACAGCAATTACATCGGGTACGCGCTCTCCTATTGCTTTTTTGATGAGCGGAATAATGCATGTGATATGAGTCCTAGCGGCAACTTCCGGGACCACCCCGCCATATTGAGCGTGGATGTTTGCTTGAGAAGCAATCAGGGATTTTCGAACAGAAAAATAATCTCTGCCCGCTTCAAGTATTGCAATGGCAGTTTCGTCGCATGAAGTTTCAATGGCAAGTATAGTCATCGGGTTGAATTGTTTTGCATATTGCTTCATGATAATGCTATGGCACAAAAAATATCCATCGTCCTTCCCGCGTATAATGAGGAAAAAAACATAGAACGCACAGTCGTAAGTATAGCAAATTTTTTTATTGCCAAACAATGCCCGTATGAAATCATTGTCGTGGACGATGGAAGCAGTGATGCAACAAATTGCATTGTGAAAAAAATTGCGCATAGCAACCTTGCAGTGATTCTCCTAGCGCACCAAAAAAATCAAGGGAAAGGCGCGGCGGTAAAAACCGGAATGCTTGCGGCAACGGGTAACTTGATCGCCTTTTTAGATTCTGACGGATCTACGCCGATCAAAGAACTGGAAAAATTTATACCTTGCTTTGATCAAGGATACGATGTGGTGATTGGCTCCCGCTATTTGCGGACAAGCGCTATTGTGATTAAACAGCATTGGTTTCGCGTTTTACTGGGCAGAGTAGGAAATTTTCTAATTCAACTATTCTTACTGCCTGGCATTATTGATACGCAATGCGGATGCAAGATGTTTACTAGAGAGGTTGCAATGCGCATCTTTCAGCAACAAAAAATTAAAGGATGGGGGTTTGATATGGAAACGCTTGCAATCGCGCGAAATCTCGGCTTTCAAATCAAAGAAATGCCTGTAAGCTGGTACAATACAACCAATCGTGAAAGCAGATTCCGCCCCCTTAAAGACATGCGTCGCACCCTTGGAGAGCTTTTATTGATAAAAATAAACTTTCTTTTTGGCCGTTACCGTTGACGAACAAAAGAAAATTGATAGAATACTTATCAATCCGCATTGCACGTCCAATTTTGCAAGCACTGGAAACCTATGGCCCATTCGTCTAGTGGTTAGGACAGCGGCTTTTCAAGCCGTTAACGGGGGTTCGATTCCCCCATGGGCTACCAAAAAAATCGTCATCCATTATAGATGACGATTTTTTCTATTACTTTGAGGACAATACCCTATCTCTTTTTATACCGTCAGCGATATATTTCTTAATAAGTGCCTGGTATGGCATATCCAACACATTGGCCCGCTCTTTAACGTTGGATAAGATATATTCCGGCATACGTAAAGAAATAGACTGAGTAGAATGACGTAAGTTAGGAAATGATACGGGAATAAAATCAGACTTCTCAAAATATTCGGACAAGTCTAGACTTGAAAAGAATTTAAATTCCTCTTCCTTATTTTTAAATTTAGGGACTTTAAATTGTTTCTTCATGGGTATAAATACCTTTCTTTTCGGTTCAAATCTCTGGCAGAAATAACTCGAATCCGATTACTTCTTATGGTAAATGCTACATAGAGCACTCGGCCAACTTCAGTACTGCCAATTAGAATAAAGCGAGTTTCTTTCTTGATGGAATGTCGTTTGTCAAACATGATTCGTTTGAGCGGGTCCGCAAAGATCTGTTCACATTCGATGATGGCCACGTGATGCTTTTGTTCATTCTTGTTTATATTCCAAGCATCCCATTCAAATTCTTGGTATTCACTAAAGTCAAACATATATTAAGTGTATATTGTATAAATATACTTGTCAATGGGAGCCCTAATCAGATACACACACGGCGTTTGGAAATACAGGATAATCATAAGAAAGAGCCTGGCCGAGGAGAGCGACCAGGCGAACAGTCAGTGGGATTGAAAACCAATAACGGCAATCACTAAGCATATAACCACATAACTAACATAAATAATACCCCAAAATCGGCTTCTTTTGAAATACCCCTCGGGGCTTGCGTGGCTCACGGCAAAATATGAATTGAAACGGGACGCTTATTTAGCCGCGGAGGGATCGCCCAATGAAGAGTTGACAGATGAGGGAATTACTAAATTGGCGGATAAGATACGGCCGCATCGTTAAAATAATGATTGATGCAAGGCAACAAAAGAACGATCTTGAGCAACGCGAACGCGGGCAGTAAGGACATAAGAGGTCTTTTCAGGCACGGGAATGCTTGATGAAAATGGTGACTGACCCACTTCGCCCGCTAACGTCGTATACAGTAAGAATAGCTTTTAACCACCTTTTTTTGTGGCTGAACATCCAACATTTGGTAAAGGAAAAGTATCCTTTCATGATGGCTACAAGTCATCGCAGGTTACCATCAAACAAGAAGTGAAGATTGGCGGTGGCAATTTCGGTGATACGTATGTTGCCGATGTTGAGATTGGTGACCGCACAAGAAAATTTGTTATCAAAAGAATCCTTGTGGCTAAAGGATTCTTTTGATGGAGCGGGTTATCCACTTGAAATAATCCAATTTTTACTTTATAATAAAAGTATTATAAGATAATTAGCAAAATTGCTAATCTTTATGGAACGGGCTAATCTAAAGCACTTTGAGGACACATTGAAGAAAGGAAATTTAACTCTCTTTACCTCCAATGATATCATTCGAATCTTCGGCTGGTCATCTACTGCTGTTCGTTTTCTTTTGCATAGGTACAGCAAAAAGGGTGTAATCATTCGAATAAAAAGAGGGCTCTACAAACTCGCGAGCGTTCCGGTTCCTGATTTTTTCATTGCCAATCGCCTGTACGAACCCTCGTACATCTCTCTTGAAACAGCGCTCTCTTTCCATGGGATCATTGCTGAAACCGTATATGCGATTACGTCAGTCTCCACAAGAGTTGGAAAAACGTTCAATGTGCTCAATAAAGAATTCCGATATCGAAAAATCAAACAATTCGCATATAAAGGGTATATGCCCGTGCAACGTGGCACCGCAACCGTGTTAATAGCTGATCCGGAAAAAGCTCTTGCTGACTATTATTACTTTGTCGCCCGGGGCGCATGCGCACCGCTCGACAAAGATCGCTTCAGAATAGAAAAACTCAATAAAGAAAAAGTTATAAAATATGCTCGTCTTTTTCAAGATGAAAACATGAACAACTTATTAAAAAACTATTATGATAACTAGAGAAGCGATTATTGAGACAGCTGTACGCTATCATACAAGCGACATCAATATAGCTCGAGAATATATACAGCATGTCTTTCTCAAATTATTTTACACTCTGCCAAAATCGGGTCATGTGTTGTTCAAGGGAGGTACGGCTTTGCACATTGTATTTGATAGCCCGAGATTTTCCGAGGATCTCGACTATTCAGCATTTGATATTTCACGCGATGAGATCGAAAATCTTTTCCTAAGCACCCTTGCCGAACTGGAACGCTCAAACATACACGTTGAGTTGCATAATAAATCCAGCGGTACATCCGGCGGATACTACGGAGAAGCGGTATTCCAGCTCTACGAGCATACCATCGCCTTTTCTATCAATGTTGTTATTCGTGAAAAGGAACCTCTGCCGAAAGGCGAATACAAACTCATTCACAAGGACTTTGCCCCAAACTACAGTCTGCTCATGCTGCCTCAAGAAATATTTGTCCGTGAAAAAATTCAAGCTCTCATGACTCGCGCAAAGCCACGCGACTACTATGATTTATATTTCATGCTAAGGAGCGGAATGATCCAACCGAACGACAGACCGTTACTAAAAGACATCCTTATCCAAGTCGAACAGACTGATTTGGATTTCAAAAAGGAGTTGAGCGTCTTTCTTCCGACCGATCACCAGTCGATCGTACGGGATTTCAAAAGTACTCTTATTGGGGAGATAAAGAGAAATGCGGGGGTTTGATTTCAAAAAAACATAGGGCCCGCATCACTGTTTTTTTAGACTGTCGGCTAGCGCCGTAATTACACACGTATAACTATGAGCGATTTCGGACTTTCTGAATCAAAATTTTCTACCTGGAGCGGGTTAGTACATGATGTTAAGACCTGTTGGAAGGGTGGGGAAAAAAATAACCTCGCCTTTTGGCGGGGTTATTTTTTTGGTCCACAGCGATAAAAATGCTTCTGTCGCGTGGGGAATTGAAGGGGCAAAAACTATCCGTTAATATTCTTATGTTTCTATCTTATTTGCCGCTTCCGCACCAAGCCAAGATAATTCAAAAATCGCTTTTTGTGTCTTGGCGATTCCTTCGCTTTCTATTATAACGCCCAACA
>CAZKXN010000034.1:497-12255 GCA_964556905.1 uncultured Gammaproteobacteria bacterium | reverse complement strand
CGGCCCGGTCGCCTAAATCCGGTGTGCCGCCGGTGGGTGTTTCCAGTCGCAAAGTCAGCTCCGGATGGAGTTTTTCGGGAAAATCAATCGCCGGCAGTTTGCCAAAGGCCACTGTTGCTGGCGGTGGCGGTGGCGGCTTCACCACCCGAAAATAAGTATTGACAATACCCAAAATCATCTTAAACACTAAAAAAGCCACCAGAGCCAAACCAGCGATCTTGACCGCTTTTCTTGCCATTTCTGTCAACGTTGCCATTTGCTTTGAGTATACCTGCTTCGTCTGTTAGAATTCAAATATGGTTCGTGTTCGTTTTGCTCCCAGTCCAACCGGCGTACCCCATATCGGCAATACCCGGACTGCTTTGTTTAATTACTTGTTTACCAAACATCATCGCGGCCGGTTTATTTTACGGATCGAAGATACTGATCGTGACCGCTTGGTTCCCGAGAGTCTGCCAAAAATCTTGCAAATCCTTAAAGCCGTTGGTATTCACTGGGACGAAGGACCATATATTCAATCCCGGCGGCTAAAAATTTATCGCCACTACGCCGAGACTTTGGTTAAAACCAGGGCAGCTTATTATATTGGAAAGCACCACGTACCCCGGCTGTACAGAAGAATTCCTGCGGCCGATCCTAGAGCGCCAAGGCCTCAATGCTGAAAAAGATTTTTTCCTGGTTTTTTCGCCGGAACGAGTTGATCCGAACAATCAAGCCTATCCGATCACAAAAATTCCAAAAGTAGTAGGCGGTCTCACACAAGAAGCAACAGATCTTGCATGTACGTTTTATGCAACCTTTACCCCTACGCCCTTTAAGGTATCTTCTCCGAAAGCGGCGGAAATGACAAAACTTCTGGAAAACATGTTCCGTCTTGTAAATATCTCAATGATCAATGAGCTCTCGCTTCTCTGCGGAAAAATGAACATAGATATATGGGAAGTGATAGAAGCTGCAAAAACAAAGCCGTATGGATTTATGCCGTTTTATCCAGGACCCGGAATAGGCGGCCACTGCATTGCCATTGACCCTTTCTATCTCACATGGAAAGCAAAAGAGTTTGGTTTTTATCCCCGCTTCATAGAGCTTGCAGGAGAAATCAATGAACTTATGGCTCATGCGACAGTCACAAAAATAATCTGGGCGTTGAATCAGGCAGGTAAGCCGCTCAACGGATCTCGTATTCTTGTACTTGGGGTAACCTACAAAAAAGATATCGCAGATATGAGAGAAAGCCCGGCCTACCCAATTATTGCAGATCTAATCCGCAAGAAAGTGAATATCGTATATCATGATCCGGGAATTCCGAATCTCGTAATAGAGGAAACATCGTTTGAATCAATCTCGCTTTCAAAAGAAGAAGTTGCTCGGGCTGATCTTGTACTCATTCTCACGGATCATTCATCGGTTGATTACAAAATGATTGCAGATAACGCAAAACTTGTGGTAGATACTCGGAATGTAATCAAAGAAAAAAGATCTACCATAATTACCTAGGGGTATGAATTTCACACTCATTGGATCAGGATTTATCATGCCCCGCCACGCTACAGCCATCAATGGGATAGGAGGGAAGATTGTTGATATCGTCAATACGGCGCATGGACAAGATTCATGGAAAAAAGCAATTGAAGATCCGCGCGTCGATTGCGTTGTTATTCTCACGCCAAACGACTTGCATTTCTCGATAGCGCAAGCTGCAGTAAATCTTGGCAAGATCGTACTTTGTGAAAAACCTCTCACGATCACTTCGCAAGAAGCAGAGCTTCTTCCCCAAAAAAACATTTTTTGCGTTCTTCAATTGCGCTATCATCCCCTTTTGCAAACCATTCGTGAAAACATCGCAAAAAAAATATTCCATGAAATTGTCATGGATATATCCGCATATCGAGGTCCTTCATATTTTTCATGCTGGAAAGGAAAGAAAGAACGATCCGGCGGCGTTCTTTTTAATCTCGGAAGTCATTATTTTGATCTCTTGCTATATTTATTTGGTGAGACGCAAAAAGTGGAAACGACATATTTGGACGACAAAACAGGTGAAGGAATTATTCAAGGATCATCATATCAATGCAAATGGCGAGTGTCTGTAGATACGCCCCGCGACAAGCAACGAAGGATATTTCGCATTGATGGTATTGATTATAATTTCTCTTCGCAGGACAATCTTTCCTACGAAGACCTACACCGCTATGTATATGAAGATCTATTGAAAGATAAGGGGGTTACGCCTGCCGATACGCTACCCTCCACAAAACTCATCGAACAACTTTATACTTCTCTCGTTCCCGCCATATGAAATTTTTTAAAACTACCACAGCGATCGTAGAAAAAGGCGCGCGCATTGGAAAAGACACTAAAATCTGGCATCACAGCCAGATTCAAAAAGATGCGCAGATTGGTCAAGAATGCATGATCGGCCATAATTGTTTCGTCGCATCAGGGGCCATAGTTGGCAATCATGTAAAACTCGAAGCAAACATTGATGTATGGAAGGGAGTCGTACTCGAGGACTGGGTATTTGTCGGGCCATCAGCAGTATTCACGAATGATATGACGCCGAGAGCAAAATACCCAAAACGAAAATACACACAGTACGGTAAGTGGCTCCCAACAATCGTAAAAGAAGGTGCAACTATCGGCGCAAATGCTACCATTTTGTGTGGAGTTACTATTGGAAAATCGGCGCTCATCGGCGCAGGAGCGGTTGTCACAAAAGATATTCCTGATTACGGACTCGTTGTTGGCGTACCTGCAAAACGCATCGGGTGGGTATGTGAATGCGGTTCTACTCTGACATTCAAAAAAGATACGGCCACCTGTAGCGTGTGCAAAAAAAAATATTCCAATAAAAAATCGCGGATTATATGCATTTCTTAGATCTCAAGCAAGAATATGCGTCAATAAAAAAAGAGATAGGTACGGCGATTGCGCACATATTGCAAGATGGTGTTTTTATTGGAGGTTCTCAAGTTGAAAACTTTGAAAAAAAATTTGCTTTGTACTGTGGCAGTACATGTACCATCGGAGTGAATTCCGGCACAGATGCTCTTTTCCTTGCTCTCAAAGCGCTTGGGATCGGCGAGGGCCATGAAGTGATTACCACTCCGTTTACGTTCTTTGCCACTGCGGAAGCGATCGCGAACACCGGGGCTCGTGTGGTGTTTGTTGATATTGATCCGCATACATTCAATATTGATCCGACCAAAATAGAGGCGAGTATTACAAAAAAAACAAAAGCCATCCTGCCGGTACATTTGTATGGCGCTCTTGCGGAGATGAAAAAAATCGGTGCAATCGCAAAAAGACATCGCGTGCATATCATCGAAGATGCTGCGCAAGCGATCGGAGCAATGTCTGGATCAAAAAAAGCCGGAACATTCGGCAACCTTGGCTGTTTCAGTTTTTTTCCGTCAAAAAATCTCGGTTCGTATGGTGACGGTGGGATGATCACTACCAACTCCCCTGCTCTTGCACGTACACTCAGACTTCTCAAAAACCATGGTTCATCGCCCCGCGACAAATACAAAAATCTCATCTTGGGAACAAATTCTCGACTTGATGCTCTTCAAGCTGCAATTCTTTCTGTAAAGCTCCGCCATCTTGAAACATGGAATACAAAACGCCGCAATCTCGCACGCTTCTACAATGAATCTTTGCGTGATGTAAGTACGATTCAGCTACCAAAACCGTTTGAACAAAAAAGTCATGTCTGGCATCAATATACAATCCAATGTGAAAAACGCGACGGCTTAAAAAATTTCCTTGGAAGCCGCAAAATACCGACAATGATCTATTACCCTCTTGCGCTTCATCTCCAACCGGCACTCAAATTTCTTGGGTATAAACGCGGCGATTTTCCTGTCACAGAACAAACAGCAAAAAAAGTTCTTTCTCTGCCTATACATCCCTTTCTTAAGAAGCATGAAGTGGAAAGTGTTGTTCAAGCAATACGCGAGTTCTATAAAATGCCGAATGAATCTGAAAGTATAGAAAAACTGTTTTCACGCCCTCCTGTGTCATCCCCGCGAAGACGGAAATCCAGTAAATAAAAGCATCATTCTTGAATCTAGATTCAGACTGTATAAAAACTGTCAAAACCACTTAATGTGTCATTCCCGCGAAGGCGGAAATCCAGTAATTATACGCTTTCTTTGCTAACTGGATCCCGCATCAAGTGCGGCAGGGACAGTTTTTAGACGGGCTGAATGACAACTAAAACGTCATTTTTTACAGTCTCAACCCAGAAGCCGCTTATTGCGAACACGCCACACAAAACCAAAAAAAATACGTGAACATTCCAAGTAAAAACGAACTGACAAAATGCTGTTAAACGCATTTTGCAAAATTTTTGCACACGCGTAACGCCGTAATGCTAGTATTTCTTCTTCTTTTATGTGACTCACGATGAAAAAAAATCGTGCATAAATCCTTATAATAAAATACGCTTGGTCTTGCGACGACACACATGCCTTGGTGAGGATTTTTCTATACAACTCCTCACTATCTCTTACTTGGTCAAGAGAAAGTCCTGACATATCAAGACTTAAAAATCGATACAGCTGTTCAGCTTCTTCTTGCTCGAGACGTATATCGCAAAAATGTAAAATATTTGCCTTCATTACCTCAATCGTTTCAAATGTTGATGCGCCAAAATCATTTTGGCGACTAAAACTGTTGGAGGAGATTTCATATCCGACGAGAATCTCGGGAATACTTGTAATCGCTCCCCCGCTCCGTACAACACGTGACCACAGATCATAGTCTGCGGAGATTTTATACTTCTCGTCGTATCCTCCCACTACAAAAATCTGCTCTCGCCGCATCATCACGCTGACATGAATCAATGGACTTGTGAATAATATTTTTTTTCTCACTTCAGATAGTGAACGGGGCATAAGTATGACATCAAGAAGCCGTCTCTTCTCATCATATCGAAAACCATATGTCCCGAGAACTGCTGTGTCTGGATTTTTCTCGAGATATTCAAGTTGACATTTGAGACGGTCGGGTAATGAAATATCGCCAGCATCGATACGAGCAACATACGTACCGTGGGCGCTCTTTAGGCCAATATTGAGTGATGCTGTCTGTCCTCTGTTTTGCTCATTAGTAAGAAGTATGATGCGGGGGTCAGAAAATTCTTTGATTATTTCTATAGTCTGGTCAGTGCTTGCGTCATTGACGATAATAAATTCAAAATCTTTGTATGTTTGGCGTAAAATGCTTTCGATCGTGCGACGTACGCATCCAACTCCATTGTATACTGCCATTACGACTGAAATTTTTGGAGAACTCATAATCAAATTAAATGCAAAGGGAATATGGCTTTCTTACGGTAAGGGTTTAATAATGCGCGCCGGATTACCGCCTGCTACTACATTTGGAGGAATATCTTTTGTAACAATACTACCGGCGGCAATGACGCTATTGTCACCTATTGTCACTCCTTTTAAAACAATACTGTTCATACCGATCCATACATTTTTCCCAATAACAACTTTTTTATCTTTTTCATATCCCATGTCATACGCACGATTCTGGGGAGGCCAGAGCGTATGAAAATCAGAATCAACAATAATTACATTCGGTGCAATAATTGTACCATCACCTATCTCGACAGTTGTGGTTCTGCACGTAATTGATGTCCCAAGCAACCACACATTACTGCCAATCAAAACTTTCGCATTTCCAAAAACAGTAATTTTACACCGAGAATAAAGCGCGATTCCGGCTCTCGTAAAATCTGAAATAATTCGAGTATTTTTCCCGAGCTGAACCACGCTTTCAGGATCTTTTGCAATGTTTACGCGTCCCCACCAAATAGTATTTTCCCCTATCTTGATATCTGGATATATAAATCTACAAAAAAGTATTGAGAAAAAACCAATAAATTTTGGAAAAAAATCAGTAGAAAGCTTTCTATAAACAACCCCCTGAAGTTTACCGCGAAATAGATACTGAAAAATTTTTATTATACTCAACATCATCGTATCACTCTCTTATTTTGATCATTTTTGCAGGTACGCCACCAACGACAGTAAATTCATCAACGTTTTTCGTTACTACTGCACCAGCGCCTACAATAACACCTTTCCCAATCTTCACGTTTGGGACAATTACCGCATTCGCCCCTATCCAAACGCCGTCATTGATAGTGATCACGCCTGGAATATGCCCCTGATCCTGGATAGGTATTGTTTTATCCGCAAATGAATGGTTGCTCGCTCGCATCACGACATTTGGTCCGATAGAACATTTCTCCCCTATAATAACGTTCCCTCCAAGATCAGCGTTGATCATAACATTTGAATTGAATCCTGTATCATTTCCTATCTCAATATTCTCTCCGCCCCCGCCGCTAGCATATACTTGGCATCCTTGCCCGAATCCGACATTATCCCCAATGGAAATATTCTTAAATTCCCGAAACACACAACCCTGTGATATGTTTACATTCTTGCCGCATGACCGAAAAAACGGCTTATAAAAAAAAGAACGCAGGGTTGTTCCAATGGTTCCCGGAATCCATATGAGCAAAAATACCAACCACGCTCTTATCTCCACGAAAGGGAATTGTAATATCTTGCGTATGCTCATTTTTCTTCCTTTGACGTTTGTTTTTTAAAAAATTCGATAATATTTTTTGTAGCTTCAATTTCCATCTGCAAGCGAGATTCATATGTAAGTGTTGCGATATGGGGAGTCAATACAACATTTTCTAAACTGCACAAATTCCCTTTATAGGGTTCTTCTGAAAATACATCGAGCGCTACTCCTCCAATATGTCCATCCTTCACCGCATTATACAATGCTTGTTCGTCAATAAACTGTCCTCGAGAAACGTTAATGATAAATGCCCCTGGCTTCATAATGCGAATTTCTTTTTCGCCTAACACAAAGGGGTTGTCACTAATATGCGTAAGATGAAGACTAAGAACATCAACTTTCTTCAAGAGATCTTCAAGCGGCAGTATAGTAACAGGATATTTTTTCAACCATTCATAATCAGGATGCATGTCTGATCCATACACTTGTGCGCCGAGGAATAAAAGTGTTTCGGCAACTTTTTTTCCTATTCTTCCAAGTCCGATAATACCCACGTTCTTTCCCTGCAATAAATTTCCTGTTACTTTTCTCCACTCCCCAGATTTCATGAGAAGTGTATGTAACGTAATTCTACGCAAGAGATCAAAAATCATCCCTACCGTAAGTTCAACAACGGGTTGAATAACAACATTGGGAGTATTTAGAATAGTAATGCCTTTTTTCTTTGCATAGGAAACATCGATATTGTCAATCCCGCTTCCGCAACGACTGATACAGGAAAGGTTAGGTAATTTTTCTAATACCACAGCGTCATACGGTTCAACCCCAGCGATAATACCGTCATACTCTTTTGCAAATTCAGTAATCTCATCTTTTGTAACTCTGCGTTTAAGAGGATTGATTGTATAGGAAAACCCGCTTCCCTTTATAAGAGAAAGTGGTTCATTGCCATGAGTGCCAAAGGTTGAAAGCGCAACAAATATTTTTTTCATACATTCAAAATTCGTTGATAGAGTGCTTGTTGCGTTGCATCTTCTCGTAAGATTTTTTCTACGGGGGAAATATCATCTATCCGATCTACGCCGATGGTCCTTTGCGGGTATATGACACCCCTAACCGGATATCCATGTTCTATAATTCTGAGAAAATCGATCGATTCTGTAATTTCTTTTGGCGTTGCTGATAGGCGCGTAAACTGATGTAAAAACTCCTTTGTAAATGCTGATATTCCTGTCTGTCGATAACGATCACACTGGTTTTTAACCCTCTGGAAAGGGATTGGGGATCGAGAGTAATATACTATGTTATTTTTTATATTAAGCACTGCTTTTACCACATCTTCATCAATAAAATCATCCTCATTATCGATTATAGAGAGGAGATTGGTGCATAGGATGCTACCATCCGTATTGAATGGTTCCGTAAGCACTGAAAGCGTATCTGGCAAGAAGAGGGGTTCATCGCCCTGTATGATTGCAATTATATCCGCGTCAAGGTGACGAGCAGCTTCTTCTACACGATCGGTACAGCGCTCGTGTGTCCGAGCAGTCATTATTGCTTTCCCGCCATATGCCGTGACTGTAGAATAAATTTCTTGGTCACACGTTGCGACATATACATCGTCAATAGCCGACAGGCATACTCGACGACGGACATGTTCTATCATCGGAAGATCGAGGATTTTTGCAAGTGGTTTTCCATGAAAACGGGAAGCGCCCATTCTCGCCGGAATAATTGCTACAATTTTTTTTCTCATACCATTAACCCTGTTCATTATTGTGGGAGTACACCGCAATCAACGTTGATGCACTGACCAGTGATTGCTGATGCATTCCGGGAAGCTAAAAATACACAGGCAGAAGCGACTTCTTCTGCGCGAGGAAGACGTCCAAGGGCAGATTGTGTCTGAGCAAAATTCTGAAAAAATGTATCCATATCCGCGCCTTTCACGGGTGATCGTGGATCTTGCAAGGCATCTACAAGGCCGGGGGTCTTGATAAGGACGGGGCAAACTGCATTCACACGAATGCCTCGAGGACCTAATTCTTTTGCAAGAGATTGTGTGACTCCATTAACGCCAAATTTGGAAGCGCAGTACACAGAATTATTTGCCGATCCTCTCTTGCCTGCGATACTCGATATATTGATAATCGCGCCTCCATCTGAAAGATATTTACTTGCCACTTTGCATCCCCACATCGTACCTTTGAGATTTGTATCAAGCATTTCATTCCAAAAAGATTCATCCACCTCTTGGATGGGTCTCCATCCCGAAAATCCTGCGCAGTTTATATATACATCTATTTGATTCTTCCACTCAAGAGCGTGTCTGACAAGCTTCTCATGATCTTCTTCTCTGCGTACGTCCATTTGGTAAGAACGGAGATTCTCATTTGGGCTATTATCGATTGATTCCGTACGCGCACCAACAATAACCGAGTAGCCTTCTTCAAGAAAAGCTCGAGTAATGGCAGCTCCTATACCTTTGTTCCCGCCAGTGATAATAGCTACTTTGATTGAACTGTTCCCTTTCGACATAAATAACACTATCGTTTTCGAGCAAGAACCCACATATGAGAACTCAACATATCTTTAATGAGCAGTTCCTGAAAAATGTCTCTGGTTTTTTCACTACATCGATCAAAAAACAGTTTCCAGAATCTATCGTGCGGTATTGTTCCATCCTCTTTATATCGCCGATACACAATATCGACATCGAGCTTCCCGGGTGTTGTAATTTCCACCACTTCAAGTCCGCAATCTTCGACAAGCTTTCTTGCCGCTTTCGGATTGATAAAATTAATATGGTGGGGTGGGGCAATACTTTTTGATGTATCCCAGAGAACCTGAAGGTCAAATCCATCAATATTTAATGTTGTAAAAAGAAAATATCCGCCAGATTTAAGAAGCGTGTTCACTTTTTCAATAAATATGCGAGGAGTGTGGAGATGTTCCATCAATTCAAACGCCGTCAACAGATCAAAGGGAGCAATATCCTCATCTATTTCTTCAAGGGTCTTTTCGATAACGCCAAATCCTTTTCTTCTACAAATATCCGCCATGGTTTCCTCTGGTTCAATAGCTTCTATCGTGATATGCGGAAAAAGATGACGAAGTTCTTCACAAAAAATTCCAAAACCAGCTCCAATATCACCAACACGTTTGATATCATTTTGTTTCACAAGAGGAGATAACGCTTGAGCGCGAGGACGAAAGATCATTTGTCTTCGAGATTCGGCAACAGGCGGAAAAAAATCTTTCGCAAAAAACTTCGCTGATATACCATCACGATAGAATTTTACAAAGTGCTCAAACGAAGGCCGAGGGTTTACATAGAGTGTTTCGCATCCATTGCAAAGAACATACTGAAAGGATTCTTTTTGAAAACATTGTCGATATGACGATTCCGAGCATGCTGGACATCCAATTTCTTTGAATGTACTCGTATCTGAAAAAAACGTATTGACATCTTCTTTTGCAAGGCGAAGCATTTGATCAACAAGTTCCGGTTTCCGTATATCAGCTTCTTTCATAATAAAAATATTAATAATTAAACTAGATTGTCATTGCAGAAAACCCCCCGTCAACTGCTATTTCTGCTCCTGTCACAAATTGAGATGCGTCTGATGCAAGCCACAATACTGCACCGATAAGTTCCTCTGGTTTTCCGTACCGCTTCATCGGCGTATGATTGAGAATTGCATGTTCTCGTTCAGGGGTGATAAAATTTTTCATACTCCATTCTGTAGGGAAAAAACCCGGCCGCAATGCATTGACTCTCACGTTGAAAGGTGCCCATTCGCGGGCGAGGTTTTGCGTGAGATTCTTTATCCCTGCTTTCGCGACTGAATAGGTAAATGCTTTTGAGAGGGGCGGACCCGACGAAGCAGAAGATAGGTTAATGATAGAACCCTTTTGATTATGGAGCATGTGCTTGCCAAAAACTTGACACGCGAAAAACGTACCTGTGATGTGGCTATCGAGAATTGCATGCCATTCTTCGATTGGAATATCAAAAAAAGGAGTTGGCGCATTGATTCCTGCTCCATTAATAAGAATATCAATTTTTTTATAGCTCTTCAAAATATCTTCCAATATCTGTTCGTGATGTTCTTTCTTGGTTACATCAAGTTCAAAACTTATTGCATTTCCGCTTTCTTTACGAATTCCTTGCGTAACGGTATCTGCATGTTCTTTATTCTTGTCGAGAATTATTACGCTTACTCCCGCGCGAGAAAGAGCAGTTGCCATTGTACTGCAGAGATGTCCACCACCGCCGATAATTACAGCAACCTTACCCTCAAGATTAAATAATTGTGTAAGATAATTAGACATAGGAAAGACTCTTTTGATCCTCTGCTAAAAATGCCATAATGTATTCCTTAATTGCATGAAAATCTTTAGATATTATTATATTATTCGGTGTATTGAAAGGTCGCCCGCTATCTCTTCCTATAAAACGGATCCCTGCTTTTTGCGCTGCTATCAGGTCTTCTTGAGTGTCACCAATATATGTAGCTCGATTCAATGAAACATTTTCCCTGCTAAGAATATCTTCTATATCCTCGTCTTTCTCCCATGGATACGTATAAATTCCTTTGAAGTATTTTTTCATATCGCGAGCTTCAATGATTTTGCCAATCTCTTCTCGAGGACTCATTGATATAAGGTAAAGAGGAATCTTTGTGTAAAAGTATTCTAGAAACTCCTTTGACCCCGCAACAAATGGGGCAGCAACAATACGAGAGAAAACTAACTGAGAAAACTCTTTTGCCAAGACAGCAGCTTTGTCCTCTGTATATGGTTGTCCGAGAATATTTTGGGTAATATATCGAAACTTATCGTATCGAATTGTCGCGTTATGCGTTCGATGATATTCCATGATTGCTGGCAAGTGCTCTCGGTACTCTTGAAAAAGAGTTTCAAACGCAAAGTCTTTTATGCCAACAGATTCAACAAGAGTGCCGTCAAAGTCAAGAATTACTACACATGGTGTCATAGGAAAATTATTGACCTTTTTTAAAATTTCTAACTATCCCATTTGTCTTTTCACTCCATTTCCAAAGCAAAAAAATGTCCGAAGCAAGGACTATGATCGTGTATCCTTTCTCCAATACATTCTCTACACTCTCATTTGTAATATCAATAATCTGTGTCCCGCACCCTTTTCCGAATTTCTTGCATGCTTTCAGTATGCTCTCGCAGGCCT
>CAZKXN010000034.1:0-487 GCA_964556905.1 uncultured Gammaproteobacteria bacterium | reverse complement strand
CGAGGATGGTCAATTTTTCCAGGAATTCCCAGTGATCCAGATAAATCATAGGGACCGACCATCACCCCATCAACTTCTTCTATCGAAAGAATTGATTCTATATTTTTTACACCCTCGATTGATTCTATCTGCACAATAAGTGAAGATGTTGCGTTCCAATTGCTCGTATATTCTTCAAAATCAAATCCATATCCTTGTCCACGCGCAATCCCAAATCCTCGCTTCCCTCGTGGAGGATACTTTGACCATTCAATAATACGCTCAACTTCTTCCGAGACGGAAATTGTAGGTACGATTAAACCATCTGCTCCGGAATCAAGCATTCGTTTTATCATCTCCATATTATGTGTTGCTATACGAGGAAGACATAAAGCGCCGCCTGCCTGGCTCGTAGCAATGATTCGTTGTGTTTGTTCTTGGCTGATTGTGCTGTGCTCGACATCTATTCCAACAAAATCAATACCGGAGCGAGTGAAAATTTCTGTGA
>CAZKXN010000033.1:0-12448 GCA_964556905.1 uncultured Gammaproteobacteria bacterium | reverse complement strand
CCGCCGCCCCACCTGTCCCAGCCATGCCATGCGCCGCCAGCCCACCACGCAGGATTTGAAGAATGCGCATGATAGTTTTTTGAAACAAAATAATCAAAAATAAGGCCGAGAATTGCCGCTACAAAAATCCAAAACCAGGCGGCGGTAAAAAACGCGATAATGCCGCCTACAACGCCGCCGACGACTCCTCCAAGCCACCAAGATTTTGTACGCCCTAAAATACTCGCAAGCCACGAGAATAAAAAGAGCCCAAAAATGATGATAGTTTCAATAACTGATATTGACAGCCGAGATGTTGGTCTGGCGCGCGCAGGAGAAGAAACAATTTCATACTCAACAGCTTCAATGATCTTTGAAACTGCCTGCGCAATCCCTTCACTGTAATTGCCTTTTTGAAACGCGGGCACGGCATACTCACGCTGAATGTATTGCGTCTCAAGATCAGTTAACGCGCCTTCAAGACCGTATCCCACTTCTATGCGCATTTTGCGGTCTTCTACTGCGACAAGAAAAAGGACGCCATTATTATTGTCTTTTTTTCCTATTCCCCACTCTCGAAACAGCGCTGTTGAGTACGACTCAAGTGAATCTCCACCCAGCGAGCTGACTACTGCAACGACGATTTCATGAGTCGTTTTCTTTTCAAAACTCTGCAATTGAGACTCCAGCGCCGCTTGAGTATCGCTCGGAATGACTTCAGCAAAATCATTTACAAATCCCTGCGGTGAGCCGGGAGATACATACCCGTATGCCGCAGAGCCAAAAAATACAAAACAGAAAAATATAATGCGCAATGCAAAGCCAATAATTTTTTTTCTCTTTCTCATGGCGGTGTTTCTGAAGGCGCAAGGTCAAAAAATCCCGACGCTTTGGGATTTATAAATACGGGATCCCTCATTTTACTCGGAATGACTAAAGTGAGTTTTTGGACGGTCTTAGTCCGCAAAATTACTGCGTAAAATCCACTTTTGGCGCTTGTTCTGCGCCTTCTTGAGCGGCAAACGATTCAAGCAATTCAAAACCAAAAAGTTTTGCAATGATATTTGACGGCACGGTGCGCACTTTGAGATTATACAGACGCACTGATTCATTAAAATCCCTGCGCGCTGTGGCGACTCTATTCTCTGTGCCTTCAAGCTGTATCATCAAATCCCGATACGCTTGCACTGCCTGCAATTGCGGATAGCTTTCAGCAATCGCGATAAGACGGGAAAACACAGAAGAAACAAGAGGATCTGCCGCTTGCGCGGCTTTCACTTGCGCGTTCAGTGTGGGAGCCGCACTCACCTTTGCCCATGCTGTCCGCGCGTCTATGACCTGCTGTAATGTACTCTGCTCATACTGCGCCGCGCCCTTGGTCGTTTCCACAAGATTGTCAATTAAATCAAGTCGACGCTGATATTGTGTCCCTACATCTGCCCACTTGTTTTTTGTAAGCTCCTGCATAGAAACAAGGCCATTATACGCGCTCACAATAAATCCAATGATTAGCCCTATAACAGCAAGAACTCCTATTAAAATTTGCAATCCTTTATTCATATATGTTGATGATATATTATAAATGAGTTAAAAGTTTGGATTTCGCTTTTTTCTTAAAAAAAATATATTCTGTTTCAAATTCTTTCATAAGTTTTTGAAGTTTTTTAACGTACTTGTTATCTATTGCGCGTATCTCTTCTTTCGTAAGAAGAGTTTTTCTTATTGCGCTATTGGCTTTCATACTCTGTCCCCTTTTGTTTGAGATATTGTTCTTTAATGTGAGGAAGAAGAAACGTTTTTGCCCGTTCCTTCGGGTCAAGCGTGTGAAAGCTTGTTTCGAAAGGTATGCTGGGCGGAAAATCCTGCAATGATCCTGCCTCACCAATACCATGCTCTGCACACATCCTCTTAAACTCATTCTGCGCCTCTGTAAGACCTGAAAGTACAGGGTCTCCTTCCTGCGCTTTAATCATACGTTCAAGTATTTGCCTTTGGATTTCGCGTATTCGTAATTTCTCAAGTTCCTGCTTGCGGCGTTCTAAAGCAAGGTAGAGATTTTTAAGCGTCCACTTCTGATTCTTCGCGTCGGAAAAAAAACCTTCGCCACTCTTTGAATTTTTGCTTTTCTCTTCTGCAATTGATTTATCCATATCTGACACTGTGAGACGATCAAAAACAGGAATGGAATCATCATCATCGTCACATGCATCTTTCACATAAGAATCTATTGCCCGTTTTGGGGCATTCATCGCCTTTTCAGCTAATTTACGTTGAACGTCAGCTATTCCTTCCTCTTTAGCAATTATGCTTTTCACAACGTACATCCCAACAGTTGTATGATATGTTTCAGGGTACAAAATAGTATCTTCATAAGTATACTTATTTACGATTTTTGACTCGCGTTGAAATAACGTATCAAGTTTTTGTATTTCTGCTGTATGCAATTCGCCGAGACGTTCCATGGCAAGGAGAAGCAGTTTTTCCAATTGTTCTCCTTTCATCTTTTCCGCGTTCTCTAGCAATTCTTCCACACTTCTTGTTTCCGTACGCGGCGCAACAATCATGCGGGAAATATGCCCAAGATACGATGAGAAATCACGATGAAGCTCGCCGAGACGTGTCTGCGCACTTTGCCACATATTGGAAAACCGTGATTCTTTTGCCTGTACTTCCAAAGACCCTTCAGTTCTCTTTGTCATATATTTTTGTTTTACGCTCCTTTATCCGAATCATCATTTTCCTGCGCTTGAAACCGTTTTTTTATTTCCACCACGCGATTTTTCATCGCTCGCAATTGTTTTGTGCAAAATTCAGCAAGCTCATGGCCGCGCTCGTATTTTTGAAGGGCCTGGTCAATATCAAAATCGTCTTTATCTTTTTCAAGTTCGCCTGCCAACGCCTCAAGCTCTTTATACGCTTGACGAAAGGTGAGTTGCGTGTCTTTTGATTTTAGAGTCATAATAATGATGCTTGCTTGGGCGCTACAACCGCATGAACAGACCCTTCAGACAGTCTGATGTCCACGTGATCGCCGGTTTTTGCGTCTTTCGCTTTTTTTAGAATAGCGCCGCTCGCATTACGAGTAATACTATATCCTCTACTAA
Source organism: uncultured Gammaproteobacteria bacterium (assembly GCA_964556905.1). Classification (GTDB taxonomy): domain Bacteria; phylum Patescibacteriota; class Patescibacteriia; order JACQRZ01; family JACQRZ01; genus JACQSA01. The sequence goes on along the minus strand of CAZKXN010000033.1, from coordinate 9,365 downwards.
GAACTGTCAAAGGATTCATGTTTTCAAGACTGCGAATAATATGGGAAAGATTTGAACAGGCCATACTCATGCCATGCTCTTGTATTGCGGCAAGCGAGGAACGGATTTGGAGTGTCATGTTCATCATACGTTCTATGCGCGCTTCGGAAGTGGCGCATGATGTGTGCAATCGGCGCATGAGATGTTTTACGGCAAACTCCATTTTTTGAAATACAAGAACGAGCAAACCCATGCTCTGCTGTATCCTATTACCGTACCATTCAAACCAATTTTCTAAAGAGCCCTGAAGAGTTCTGCAATGCGAGAAAATATTCTCCAGCACCTCCTTGTGGTCCGGAACTACGATGGTTGCCGCATGAGTGGGAGTTGCGGCGCGCATATCGGCGGCATAATCAGAAAGTGTTTCATCTTTTTCGTGCCCAACGCCGCATACTACAGGAATTTTTGAACCGAACACAGCGCGCGCCACAGATTCAGAATTAAACGCCTGCAAATCTTCAAGGCTTCCTCCGCCGCGGATCAAAACAAGAACATCGGCAAAACCGGCATTGCCATTGAACCAGTCAAACGCGCTTGCAATATCGGAAACCGCCCTTTCTCCCTGCACCTGCACATGTACAAGAGAAACAGTAACGCCGCTCCAGCGCTGATTCAAAATTCGCATAAAGTCCGTATACGCCGCGGATTCTTTTGACGCTATAATGCCGATTTTTTCCGGAAATTCCGGAAGCGGCCGCTTTCTTTCCGGAGCGAAAAGACCTTCTTTTTCCAATTTTTTCTTAGTAAGCTCAAATGCTTTCCGCAGTGCCCCTTCACCGTGCAATTCTACTCGTTCGGCAAAAATACTAAACTTTCCGCTCTTGCCATGCACGCGCGGTATGCCCATAACGCGCACCTTCATCCCGTCTTCAATTGCGACACTAAGACTGTATAACAGCATAAAGCAGGAAACTTTGCTCTCCTCGTCTTTAAGATCAAAAAACACCCATTTGCCTTGATTGACATGAAATGAAGAAACTTCGCCTTCCACAACAACCTTTTTTCGGCCGATCGCAAGGTTTATGTATTCAATGAATTCAGTGACGGAAAAAATCGGCTGAAGATCATTAGATTGCGGCGCTGTCGTCATGTTGAAACATTATAGTGGCAAGTTAAATTTTTCAAAGTAAACTCAACATATCGCAATTTATCCCGCACACACTTGTTTGATTTCATGAAAACTCAAAGAAATCTCTTCATCGCCTTCTTCATCATATACTGCGAATGCCTCTGCGCTAGGATCGTTCATTATGCCATCAATGGCAAAAAAACGTGTAATCTGTCCTGTGCCTGTTTTGCCGTCTTCTCTCTCGTATTGTACGCTAGATCCGAGATATAAAGCATCGCCTTTTTTGGCTTTTGGTAAAAAGCCAATAACTTCACCAATGCCGTTTACTTTCTTATCATACCCTGTTTTTTTTATAAAGTTCGCATCCGGAATAACCTTTCCAACCCTTTTTAATAAGTAAAACCTCCAGTTGCGTTTTAGTTTCAAGATAGTAACATAATTCACAGTATCCCTAATCTCCTTTTCTTTCTCCTTATTAGTTGCTCCGCGCGCGTCGCGCGCGAGCGCTAGAATCATACCAACAATTTCATCCTCATCGTCAGACTGAAATGTTTTTTCTGTCAAAATATCTCTAAGCACTTCGTATGTTTGAAGCAAACGTTGTCTTATTTCTTTTGCCACATCCTTGTTGGGCATGGCGGGCGCTGACGAGCGATCGTCAGCGCATAGCGCCATCGCGACAATAGACCGTTCACGATTCAAAAGACCCTTTCGTTCTTCCCGATGTTCTCTGTTTGGCCCGCCATCTGGACCCTGTTTTCCAAACCAGCGCATAAGATTATTTTGCATCAAAAACTTTTTTTACCTCATTCCATACCCTATCATCTCCTTGCTTTTTCATCCAGTACCACCATTCAGCTCCCCATAGATAGACTTCACGAAAACCGACACTGGAGGCAAATGCAATATTCCGCTGTAATTTTTCAAGCGGCATATATTGCAAAGTTTCTTTCAAAGTCATGTCCTGCGCCGGTTTTGGCCCCCATGGCTCTGCCTGCGCCTCGGTAAAGATTACTTCTTTTCCAAAAAGTTTATCCAGTATCGCCGCGCGAATCTGATAATACCCAGGTTGGATAGGAAGAGGGATATATCCAAAAAAATTATTCCACGTTTCGCGGTACAAACTGGAGCCAACTATATCCCCGTACAAAGCCGCGGGTATCCATAACGACCATTCGCCTGAATCCGAAACTAAAACCGGTTTTGATGAATACGAACGCACGAGTTTTATCTCTTGAGAGAACAGCGAAGCTCCATGAAGATCCGGACAATTCCCGAATGGAAAAAACATTTCGTTTTCCACCTGCCATCCCCATACAGCCGGATGATCGCCGTAACGCTCCAGTACGCGCGCAAGGTATTCCAGCAACTCCTCCTTCATTTTTTCTTTTGACGCGCCTTTTATGAATTCCGGATCATGGCATTCCGGCCATCGCGGCAGTTTTCTTCCTACAGCGAGGAGAACTTTTGCGCCACGCGCATTCGCCTCATCAAGCTGAAAATCAAGATCGTTGAAAAAAAATTCATCATCTATTCCTTCAACAGTGTTCCAATACGCAGAAATGCGAAACCGCTTCACTCCAAGATCGTCAAGAAGCGCTCTGTATGTTTCCTTCCAATCAAGTCCAAAACTTATTGCCTGCCATGGGCTGAATGTTACGCCGTAGTTTTCCGGAAGCGAGCTTGGAAACACGGGGATATTCAGGAAAACAAAAACGCCTGCAAAGAGCAGGATCGCGCCAAATAGAAATTTCTTCAGATTCATAAGATCTCTTGCATAATAATTTTTCGCGGTGAAATCATGATATCTCTAGCGAATACATGCTATTCATTGACGAGCGGTGAATTGTTTTTCAGCCAGAAATTCATGATTGCAGACAGATTGGATTATTACAGCAAGAGATTTTTATAATAAGCGCCTGTGAAAAATAGTGTTCTTTCAAAAGCAGTTAATGTATGCACACAGACTTGTCTAAAAACTGTCCAAATCGCTTGATTTGTCGTTCCCGTCCCCGCGGAGGCGTCCGAACACGGCACAACTGTCCAGAACTGTTAAATTGCTTCACTTTTGTCATCCACGCGGAGGCGAGGATCAGGTCGGGGATGACAGTTTTTAGACAGTCTGTGTGCGTCTTAGGGTGATGAGATGAAATTGGGAAGGTTATTTGTTTCCAAGCCCTTATACCGCCAGCGGCGACTTCCTCTCAAAACCTTTTGGACGATACCCTTTCTCAAATAACGTCCTTTTAACCTCGTATGTTCCCATCATGGGCGCTCCGGAAAATCCGTTTAAGGCGGCGCGCGCAAGCCATCCGCTACGGATCCAATCAAAAAGCCATTCATCAGCGTATCGCGGATCATCCTGGCTAATGCCGCCGCCTATGGTTTTAAGCCAAATTCTATTGAAATCCTCTTGCGATCCGATAGATGGAGCCATAATAAGCGGAATGCCGAGAGCGGTATAAAACGAAAGTTCTGAAGGCTTTGTCCAAAGAATATCTGTTGTGCGCAGAAGTTTATTGAATTTCTTGAAATAATCGTGCTTTGTTTCCTCGTAGAGAATAGTGATGTGCTTGCCAAACACGCTTTTTAACGCAAACTCTTTCACAAGGTCTTTATAAAAATCACGCAAAGAGGGGCGAGTTCCGGCTATAAGATGTATGCGCAAACCGCCTCCAAAAATTTTTGATCGCAGACTCTTTACAAGCTCTGCGCCAATGTCCGCTTGAGCGCCAGCGCCGCCAACCGCGAATGTGAGAGTAAGCGGGTGAGTAGAGCGCTTGGGAACAAATTTCTTGCCTATATGGTAATTGATAATATGGCCAAATTTATGCCGCATTGAGTTCTCCGGATCAAGATTGACAATCCGCGCGCCTATATCCTTTTTAAGGATTATCATTTTACAGTCAATATTTTCTTCAGGCAAAGGAAATCCTGTCTCGTAAATATTGTCCTCGCGCACTCCGTAGAGTTTCAGGCGTTCAACCACGCGAGGATTGGGCGCGCAATATCTAATACGGCTTTTTTTCGGGTTGCGAGGCACCCATGTGCGGCTCACATCCGCATCGCATACCTGCAAATAAATATCCCCTTCGTATCCATAGATTTCAGCGGCGTACGCAGGAAGGAAGAATGTGCAGTATAAGGGAAGTTTTTGATTCTTGGCAAGGACCTTTGTGAAAAGATGTTTCCCAACATCCTGTTTTTCAATAAGGCGATATGTGTGATGCACTTGCAAATTTGGACGTGAAAGATCTCGCCTAGGATAAAACCGCGGAATCTCTTGAAAGCGATCAAATAATTCAAACGCAAAATGCCCCACAAAACTTTTTGCTTGGATGCGGGATATAAGCTCATATCCTTTGCGACTCTGCTCCCATGCGTGCCGCTCATCCTCGGGCAATCCTTTATAGTCATTCATGGCAATGATGCCATTATGCGCTATGTCTGCGAACGGATAAGCGGCTCGCTGATGACCATATCCCATATCAACTGTTATGACCCACGCAGTTTGTTTTTCTTTGAAAGATTTTGAAGGCATACCCGCCTGCATGGCGCTTTTTTATGAAAGCGCAATTATGATTCTTAGATATTTTGAATGCATGGCAATACAGTCAAAACTCGGACTAGCAAACGTAAAAAATTAAACTGACTGCAGTATAGCATATTCCAGCGCAAAAAAATACCATCCCTGTGAACAAGATGGTATTTGCAAAACGTATTTTCTATGACGACTACTCCACAATCACTGTCCCAAACTTACTTGGGTTTACATGATTATGATACTTCCATGAACCGACCTTTGTGAACTCAAATGTATACTCACTTCTTGTTGAGAGCTGATCAAATTCCGGATATGTTTGATGAGTCGGATGTATGGCAGACGCAACCCACATTCCTTCAGAGCTTTGATTTACAAATTTCACTTTGGCGCCAACTTTCACCGTCACGCTCTCCGGTGAAAAACCTCTGTCAGTGTACGTGACAAAAGTTTGTTCAACGGCTTCTTGCGGCGCAGGTTTTATTGTTTTCTTTTTCGGCTGTACTGCCTTTTTCTTTATTTGCGCTGATTTCTTTCCCGACTTATCTTTTGCCTGCATGACTTTTGCTTTTTGCGGAACGGTTTGGCGCGTACGACTGCCAAACGCGGCGCTAGAAGGCGCAAATACTATCGCTATCACTAACGCAATACCTATTAATTCTTTCATAGAGAGAATAAAAGATATTAAAAAAATAAACTATGCGGCTACGGATTTTTGTGTGTCGTCAAACTTCACGCCTCTTTCCGGATGATACCTTATAGGAATCTCAAACGCCTGTAAAGTTTTTTTAATTGCATCAAATTTTTCTCCACTCATACTTTTCGCGTTTCCCAAGAAATTTGCCACTACTCCGGCAATATCCGGATCAATTTTTTTAAGATCATCTAAAAACTTTTGTATGTGTTCATGTTTGATATGGCCCTCAAAAGGATTTGTCAAATAAAAATGCGGCGAAACTCTTTCTCCGACGAGATTGTCTTCTGTCTCGCGTCCATGCAGTTCTGCAATTCCGGAAATCAACTCTAACTCTTTTGTCGGCGGTCCGGCAAAAAAGATAGTAACAGATGTATGATGAGACTTTGCGGAAAGATCAGACATCGGACTTTCAATCCTATAAAAAAACTGCGCTCCCGCTCTTATAAGATCATCAAGATCTTTAATTGAGTCAGGAGTAAGCCGTATATTGAGTTTCCCCTTAAACATAATCTCGGCTGGATCTTCAGCAATCAACTTTTTATGCCCTCGGTAGAGAAAATTCTTGCTATCATCAATGCGAACACGAATAGGGTCATCTAGTATCTTTTTTTGGTGCATATCTACCCTGCACGCTGCCACCCATGCCTTATTATATGCATTCTCTTTATATTGATGCGGTGTTGTGGTGCTATTATAGATTTCTTGCAAAAGACGGCCGGCAATAGCCCTTCTGTCCCATATCTGGAGAGCTTTAAGATCCCGCAGAGCTCTGCCTTCAAGACCTCTCATCGTCTCAAGCTCTAATGTTTTTTTCTGTACTTTTTCTACAGATCCTGGGGATACATCTCGTAGTAATAGCATACGCAACATATCCTTTGCTTGCCGCGGAACAAATTGAATCCCATGAGGGCGCTCGTCTGGCTTGACGCCCTCTTTCTCTTGCTTCTCTTGCGCTTCTCTAAGCAAATCTTCCAGCGTGAATGCAGGTTCAGGTTCTCCTGGATACAAAACCGCTGGCTCTTGTAACGATTTTTGTTCTACGATTGCGCTCTGCTTTGGTTCTACTGCTTCTTTTTGCGCCAATTCTTGCAAATGCAGATCTATCAATTTTAATAATCCCTGTCTATCTGTCCACATGAGAATTGCTTTGTGGTCTTTTGTATTCGCGCCATTGAGAACATGCTCATGCGCGTCATCCTTTTCTTGCAAAAACTTCTGAAGCGCCTCAAGCGGACCTGTACTCGCGCGTTCTATAAAATCCCGCAATTGCGCTTTGAATTGCTTGTACGGCACACCTTGTTTTGCTTCCGGCGGCGCAAAACCCATTGCCTCCATTATCCGCGCGCGGGCTTCGTTTGCAGACAACGCCCAGACAGTTTGGGGGACACTCACTTCGCGAAGCTCTTGCGCAACAGAGGGCAATTCAAGACGCTCTTGAGGCGCAAGTTCTCCTGTTATGGCGGGAATGGAAGGGACAGCCCTTTCTTCAGGAAGCGTAGCAACAGATGCTGTTTCTCCTTCTTGCGCTCTCGCTCTTCTGGAGAGTTCGGCAATCAACGCGTCTGCCATTTCTGAACCTTTTATCTGTAAACCGCCTTTGGTGCGTGCGGCAATATGCCTTACCGTATCTGGCGGTTTTCTCTTAGTGCGAATTGTATCTACATCTTTCAAAGTGGGAGGCCTTTGCAGAATTTCTGCGAGCTGCTGCACGCCTGCTTTTGCGGATGCTACAAGCCGTTCCGTGAGATTATAAAAAGCGCGGGCTCCGGCTGAAACTCCCGCGGCTGCGCCTTTTGCAATTTCCGCTCCCATAAGACCGGTCCCGACGCCAACCGCCGCCATTGCATAGGTCGCCTTCATCGGCGTTGTTGAAAAAACATCGGCAAGAGCTTTTGGCAGAGAATCAGAATGTTCAGTAATAAAATTGCCAAACCGCCCGATACCTGCTGTTAGATCTGTTGCGAAATGCAATGTTCCAGTACGCAGATTCTGATACACAGCGTTAAATTGCTCTTGTGGAAGAGCACGGCCATCCCAGTCTTGAAATCCAAGCGGAACAGGAATGGGAAGCGTGTTTGGAATTAAGCCGGTAACTGCCGCCGCCATTACTGCTTTTGGCAAGGAAAACTCAAGCGCCTTCATCCACGGTTCAAGTTTTTCTTGAAGTTCTTTTGCTTTTTGAAACTCAATATCTCTCTTTTTGATACTCTCCAGACCTGCCTGCACATCTGCGGCAGATCCTTTTTTAAAAACTTGTTTTATTTCTTTTCGCAGACTTGCGCGAGCAGTATCAATGGATCTTTTCAACCAACCCTCGCCAAGATACATTGCCGCCTTTATCATACTGGTTGCATATCGCTCCCCTCCAAACGCAAAAAGCACGGGAGCAAGGTACCCCAACTCACCGGAAAGATAATTAGCGCCAATGGCAGATGTCGCGCCCAGGAGAGCAAGCGAACATGTCTGAACAAGCATCCCCTTATCCGTGCGTTCCGAAAAAAGATTTTTTATTTTTTTATACCACGGCTCCCCGTGCCTTTCTACCACCTGATCTTTTGTGCGCGTGCCAACAGCTTCAAGAAGCGCTTTTCCGTAATCAAATTCTCTGCCCTCTTTTTCATACGCTTCTTTTGCGCGGGACGCAAAATCAGAAAGACTCTCCCCTTTCTGCAATACCTCGCCTCTTCGCTCTGTAGGTGAAGGGAGCGTTTTCTTTTCTGTTGGCTTATCTTTTTTAGGTGATTGGATGCCAAACCATTCACCAAGCTCTCTGCCAAATCCTCCAAATCTCATAGAAATAAGGTGCTTTTTAGGCCTCTTGAAAAAGTTTCATCACCTCAAGTTTATACATCACGACTTCTTCGGCTATCAGCTCTTCCATATTGGGAAATCCTCGGGAAGAAAGAAGCGTGTTTATAGCTTCAGTATCTTTGTCCTCAAGAGCTTTCTCCAGTTTCCCACGTTCAGCGTCATCTTTAAAAACATCAAGCAGTCTGCCAACTACGCGTGTCTGAATCGTTTCAAGCATTGTCGCGAGTAATTGCGCTTTTTGAGCTGAAGTAAGTCCTGTTAAGCCAAGATACTCAAAAATATCCGCAGTCAAAAAATCATTCTGCAATGTGTCGGCATCACCGGATGGGTTTGTGAACCAAGATCCGCTTTGCGGCATAGGGGTTTTAGATTTCTCTATATTTATCGCGGTCTTTTGGCTGCCGCTTTTTATAATGTTTTTTGAGTTTTGGAAGTTTGACTCCTGTTGTCACCTTCCCTAATTTTTTCTTTGGCATAAAAAATTATATAAAAATATAATCATGAACAATGTTTATTATAGCACATTTTAACTAATCAAGTCAACGCGCCCTCGGCGGAAGGGTTGGAAAGCTCGGATAGCTTCTTTTGAATGCGTTCTTCCTGGCCGCGACGCGCAAACTCATACTCCCCGACATTCACATACATGTGTTTGGTAATGGAAGGATAGACCTTTTCAAGAAGATATAATTTTTCCTGTTCAATCTCGCGGTAATCCGGATGCCCTTCCGGAATCGTGCGCAACTCAATCTCCCAAAAACACTCGCGAAGATTTTCCCACTGCATAAAACGCACGCGGTTGGCAAGGGCAACGCAATACTGCGCAAGCCATGGGTCATACGATACGATTTTTCTATGAAGTTCGCCTACCGCTTCAATAGCCGCTCTGTACTCCTGTTCAAGGCCAGCGTCAATTATATCTTTCGGAGTATCGTATCCGTGGATACAAGTGAATAATTGCCTCTGCTGTGTAAGCATGCGATGGCGTTGCAAATCGCGCCACGCGCCGATATTCATGAGGATGTCAAACCGCACATATACATTTTCAAAAGCCCTCCCTACCTTTTGCCAGCGCGCATGACGCCCGCGCAAGTACGCCGCGAGCACTGCTTCTCGCTCTTGGGCATCCATGCGCAGTACTGCCTCATGCGTCTCGCTCCATGAACGATGATTATTTGAGCTTGCGTACAAAATGCCGACAATTACTTTTT
>CAZKXN010000032.1:12446-12688 GCA_964556905.1 uncultured Gammaproteobacteria bacterium | reverse complement strand
CTGCTGCTGCTGCTGCTGCTGCTGCTGCTGCTGCTGCTGCTGCTGCTGCTGCTGTCGATAAAGACAATGATACCTGCATCGACATTTATCCGGATTGCAAAGGCCCCACCCTCGCGATTGGGTTAGTGGATACCCCCAACTGCAACTCTCCGGAAAATGGACAGGGATACCGTAACAGGCATTAAAATAGGTTCTGTATAATTCTTTAACTTGTTTGTCTCTTTCCAATTTCTTCAATGCGG
>CAZKXN010000032.1:6612-12436 GCA_964556905.1 uncultured Gammaproteobacteria bacterium | reverse complement strand
TTTTCCAACGAGCGGATGCGATTTGCGGGGATATTCCGAGCAATTGCCCAATTTTTTCAAATGTCCAATGCTCATAGCACCTCAAAAGAACTACTTCTTTGTGCTGGTGCGGAAGCTGATCAAGCGCTTGAAGAAGTTGTTCATGGATATCCAGCCGATCAAGCGCTTCTTCTGGGTTAAGGAGATGCTCACGAACTTCTTCATATTCAAGCATCCGCTGAGTAAATTGTGCTACGCACTTGAGATCGTCTTGGTACTTCCAGATGAACTCATTTGAGATTTCTGGCCATAATTGTTCCACAGTCTTTCCGGTAAACTCGATCAGTTTTTTTTCGAACTTCAAAGAAAAAACTTTCTCTAGAATTTCATCGCAATTAATCATTGCTCCGAAGTCTCCCGGAGAAATGCCGAAAAAACGAGCGCCATCAACCTGACACCACCCGCGCGCCAGAAGCGCAGCTTGGAAGTCGGGATTTTTATTTTTGCGATAGCGAGATGCCACAAGCCTTCTCATGTTTACCACACTCCTTCTTCGTTGTTAATGAACCGAGATAATATACTATAAAAATACTATTTGTCAAGAGTATTTCCTTATAATATTGACAAAAAACGAGAATACGTATACACTAAATATACATATTAACCAATTACCTTTATGCTATCAAAGAATGAATTGAAGGAAATTTTATACGATTCTCTTAATGAATTAGGTCTTACAGAGAATGAAATAGCGCTTTATCTTCTTTCTTTATCTCTCGGTCCCACCACGATAACAACACTTGCCGAGCACATGGCTATCCCCCGTCCTAATGTGTATAAAGTGATAGAAGGCCTTGAAAAACACGGATTGGCACAATTTTCCGAGCGAAAAAGGTATGTACGAACATTTATGGTAGAATCCCCTCGCGTCGTACGCGATCTTTTGAAGAAAAAGAAAGAGGAGCTGGCGCAATGCGATCAAAAAATAGTTTCTTCGCTTCCCGATCTACTTACTCTGTATAAGCAAGGCGAGCTTCCTACTTCGATCCGCATATTGCAGGGCAAGGAGCAATTTCTCCAATTATTTTTTCAAATAATAGAAGAGGAAAAATGCGAGAGCCAATTTTGCGGATCAGCGCAGGATTTTATTGGATTCATTTCATGGCAAGAAGAACGCGAATGGATACGCCAGCGCATGCAAAAATGTATAAAGATCCGCGCGTTGCTTCTGCCAAGTCAGGATGCGCAAACCTTACAAGAAAGCGACGCGAAAGAATTACGCGAAACACGCATTCTGGATTGCGCGCAACTTTTTACAACATCGTTTCAGCTTTTTGCAAATAAAATTATTCTTTGGCAACCCAAAGTGCCTCTCGCAGTGCTGATTGAGGACGAATATATTACCCAGATGTTTTGGAGCATTTTTGAAAAACTGTGGGACAAAAGCGCGAGACAACAACCTTTAGGAACGTGAGCATTAGTTTGCCAACCAGCGCTGAAACTCGTATACTTTTTCTATCAATATATGAAACTTACTATTCTTGGCGCTGGAGCAGGTACATGCGTGCCTGGCACCGCAACAGAAAATTTATACCCGCCTGCATTTTTGGTTGAATGGGACGATCAAAAAATGCTTTTTGATTGCAGTGAGGGCGTGCGGTTTCGGCTGGAAAAGGCAGGACACCCGATTGAGACCATTCACCACATTGCGATTTCTCACTCGCATGCAGACCACTATGTTCTTTTGCCGCTCCTTTTGGGAATGAAATTGAAAGAAGCGTGGACAGACGGACGCTGCGTAAATAATGGTGTGAACATCTATTGCCCGGATACGATTGTAAAAGAATTTCCTTCCCTGTTTAGGGAACATTGGCTTTATGTGCCGCAGGACAAGCTGTCTCCCCCTCTATCGTTTCATTCCATGAGTTCTGAACAAAGCATTTCTGTCGGATCTGCAAAACTGTTTTCCAGAAAAGCGTACCACCTTAACGGCAAACTTGACGCACTGGTGTTTAGGATGGAGACCCCATCAGGCGTTTTTGTTTATTCGGGCGACACGGGAGATTGCGAAGGAGTGCGTGCGGCATGCAGGGGCGCAGACATTTTCGTATGCGAATCTTCTGCTCGGCTCAATGATTTGAATATGTCAATTCAGTACGGCCACCTCAATGCGCGGCAAGCAGGAGAGATAGCAACCGCAGGAGGGGTGAAGCACCTCATACTTTTTCACTATACAGGGCTTAACACAGACGAGGAAATGGCAGATGCCGTCCGTCAAACAGGATTTTTTGGACGCGTGACGATCGGCAAGGATTTTCAGACATTTGAAAACTAAAATGAGACTGTAGAAAAATAATTGCAATTTATTATGGACACAGTTTTGGTTATTGATTTCGGAGGGCAGTATTGCCATTTGATCGCGCGGAGGGTAAGGGATTTTGGTGTACTTGCGGAGGTTGTGTCAAACGACATAACAGCGCAAACTGTTAAGAGCCGCAGTTCAGCGCGAGGCATTATTTTATCCGGAGGGGCGCGGTCAGTATATGAAAAACACGCGCCCGCGCTTGATCCAGAAATTTTATCATTGGGTATTCCCGTCTTAGGCATTTGTTATGGCCATCAGCTTCTGGCAAAAATGCTTGGGGGCACGGTTCGGTCGGGAAAGTCTGGTGAGTACGGCGTAATGGAGATGACGGTTTGTACAAAGGATGGAATTTTTACGCGTGTGGAAAAAAAGACAGATGTTTGGATGAATCATCGGGATGTGGTGCAGCGCCTTTCTAAGAATTTTTTTACACTCGCGCACACCCAACACTCAAAAATTGCCGCGTTTGCGAGCAAGGATAAAAAATTTTTTGGCGTGCAGTTTCATCCCGAGGTAACGCATACCCGGAAGGGCGATCAGATTCTTAAAAATTTTGTCTTTGATATTGCCGGATGCAAGCCAAGCCGGTCATCTCGTTCTCTTGTGGACTCTCTTGTCAGCGAGGCGATTGATTCTATCGGGGGATGCAAAGCGATTATTGCTTTATCGGGTGGAGTTGATTCGTCAGTTGCCGCGATGCTTGTGAGCAAGGCAATTGGAAAGCGACTTACAGCAGTGTATGTAGATACTGGATTGATGAGATATAAGGAAACAGAAGAAATACGAAAGACATTTCGAAAGATTCCTCTTCGACTAAAGGTGGTTGATGCGAAGAAGCAGTTTTTTTCTGCACTTAAAGACGTAACAGAGCCGGAAAAAAAGCGAAAAATTATTGGAAAACTTTTTATAGACATTTTCACCAAAGAGGCAAAACAAGAAAAAGCTGACGTGCTCGTGCAAGGAACTATTTATTCTGATCGGATCGAGAGTGGTATTACAAAACATTCGTCAGTGATAAAGTCTCACCATAATGTTGGGGGGTTGCCAAAAAATCTAAAGCTCGACCTTTATGAACCCTTAAGAGATTTATATAAAGATGAGGTACGCGCACTTGCAAGGGCGCTTGGACTCCCCTCCTCTATCCTTACGCGGCAGGTGTTTCCAGGACCCGGGCTTGCGATCCGTATTATTGGCGAAGTGACACCCAAGAGAGCAGATATTGTGCGGCGCGCAAGCTGGATCATAGAAGAAGAATTGCGCACCACGCCCCATTGGGACTCAATTTGGATGAGCTTTGCGGTTTTGCTTCCTATTAAAAGCGTGGGGATTCAAGGCGACGAGAGGAGTTATAAATATCCGGTCGTAGTGCGTATTGTGGAGTCTCACGACGCCATGACAGCAAATTTTTCGCATCTTCCCTACGATATTTTGGAAAAAATTTCAACACGCATCACAAACGAAATCCGGGAAGTGAATAGAGTCGTGTATGACATTACTCACAAGCCCCCGGCGACAATGGAATGGGAGTAATAAAAAACAGCAGTTTGGTTACTCTGATTTTACAGCGCCATCATAGCTGTCTTTTGCGGAGTCAAGAAGGTTTGTTGAGGTTCCTGCCGTAGTCGCGTCTGTAGAGGACGCGCCCTCTTGCGGCGGGATCTGTTTTTCTATCTTAATGCTCCCCTTTTTAAGTCGCGCATCGTCTTTTTTTATTGCTTTTTGTTCGCGAAGTTTGACAAGCTCGTCTTTTTTAATATTTACAGGTCCTTTTTTCGTCATTTCAGTTGGCATGCGTTTTTCCACTTGCTGTTTTTCCGCTGATTTTTTCATTTTTTGCAAGGGCTTTTTTTTCATTGCACTTTTAAGCAACATTTTTTTAGCGGGAGTTTTTTTCACCAACTTTTTCATTTGACTCTCTACGCGCTTACTTTCTTTTTTTGTCTTTGCGCCAGCCGAAAAAGATTCGCCGGCAAAACCGAGAAAAAGAACGGCAATGCCGAGAACGGCAATCATTGAAAAGAGCAGTGTGTTTTTTTTCATACACTTTTATCTATGCTATGGATAAGTTTTTTTAGTATAGAGCATATTGACGAATTTGTAAAAGACCTGATACGCTTTGCTTGTATGAAATATCTTATTTTTGGAAACGGATACATTGGGAATCATTTTAAGGAATTCATTGGAGAACAAGCCATTATTAGCAAGGCGGACATAAGTGATTATCCGTTGGTGTGCCAAGAAATAAAAAAACAAAACCCTGACGCGGTGATCAACTGCGCCGGTAAGACCGGCAGACCCAATGTTGATTGGTGTGAAGAGCATAAGATTGAGACCGTCACATCAAATGTTGTTGGCCCCCTTACGCTTGCCCGCGCGTGCGGCGAGGCCGGCGTTTATTGGGCGCATGTGGGAAGCGGGTGCGTATATACCGGCGATAATGGAGGAGAAGGTTTTTTTGAAGACGATGAGCCAAACTTTTTTGGAAGTTTTTACAGCCGCACAAAAATGTGGAGCGAAGCAATGCTGAAAGAATTTCCTGTTTTACAGCTTCGTCTTCGCATGCCGATTGACTCCACTCCAAACCCTCGGAACCTTATCAAAAAAATTATTGCATATTCAAAAATTATCAGTATACCAAACTCTGTGAGTGTTCTTGAAGATTTTTTGAGTGCAAGCATGGTATTGATTGAAAAACGCGCGGCAGGCATTTACAACATGACAAATCCAGGAGCCATTGAACATAAAGAGATTTTGGACATGTATCGTGAAATAGTTGATTCGTCTTTTACGTATGAAATTTTTTCTCTGGACGAGCTGAATAAACTCACAAAAGCAGGACGATCAAACTGCGTGCTTTCTTCCCAAAAACGCGAGAACGCGGGCGCGCACATGCGGCCCATCAAACAAGCATTAAGAGCGACGCTGGAAGAGTATAAAAAGAACTTATCCTCTTTTTTGGCGGCGTAAAAAAAGATATACTTACGCAATAGTTCTTTCACAACACAACGAATGATTTTTTGTTATTCATCCTTTTAAGTTTTTTCCATTGTAATTTTGGAGGGTAGAAAACGTTTTTTGTCATCTTGCAACGAAGCGAGGGAGGGCCGTATTTACCTTAAACACGGCCTGTAAATAGAAGGATTTTAGCTCGTGGGTCCGGATGGCCGTCTACGCGGGGATGACAGTTTCTACGCGCTTTTTACATCCTCAATTTTGGAGGGTGAATAACAAAATTTTATTCGGAGAAAAGAAAGGAGAAAAAGGATCGTGAAATTACGGTCTTGTGTCCAGGCGGCAATTGTTATTGCCGCAGCGGCATCGTGCTTCGCGCGATTGCCAGAACAAAGCAGGACGACTAACAACATGGTGTCGTCCGCAGTTGGGGTGCCTGACATCTTAATAGTGCCAGAAACGCCCGCTATTACACAACCTGCCACACAATCCACACAAGCCACGCAATCCGTTGAACTGCCCGTGTCG
>CAZKXN010000032.1:4978-6602 GCA_964556905.1 uncultured Gammaproteobacteria bacterium | reverse complement strand
TACTCGCGACATTCCAGTTTTAGCTCCAGTGCCGCTTGCGGTTTCTGACCCTCAAGTCGCGACAGCGTCTTTTGTCGCCTCTTCGTCTTTAGCCGAAGCCGACGAAAACATTGCCGGCCTTTCCGAAGCATTGGTGCTTATAAACGTCCAACGCGCGCAAAACGCAACAGACACCACCACACTTACGCTTCAGGACAGGACAGATGTCACAGGAGACGAAGTGGCATATGTGCTGAAAAAGGGAGTTCATGATATTTCCACATTTGTCCGCCTTAAGTATGACGCGGTCATTGACACTGCTTCAAAAACAGTCCGCATCGTGACTGATGAAACAGGCATCCATGCTCTTTTTCCAAAAGAACGCGCGTCGCGCATCCAAGAAAGGTTGCCGGTTTATACAAGTTTGGAAGCGCCTGTTTTGCTTTGGTATAATCCTGCGCAAGACGCGTTTGTTGAAAGCGCCTCTTCTGCCTCGCTTCACGCTCTTGAGAATAGCATAATACCGGAACTCACCGAAGCTGACATTGCGAGCATGTCTGTGATGGGCGTGCATGGCGACGGCGGAGAACATGACGGAAGCAATTATCATTTTTTACGGCTTCTTCATTACGCGTATCACGTATCGCCGCAGAAGAACAGATTTCGCAGGCAAGTGGGAGCATATGTATTTGTTCACGATACGCGGCCGGGGATTGATAAAACAGGAGAGCAGCTTAGCAAGACTGCTGTGCCTGACATTAGCATCGGGATAAGCCGCGGGGGGCTTGCTATCCGGGCACGCAATGCCCTATGGGGAAAGTACAACAGTTTAAATGGACAGCCGGCGCATCGTTTGGGCGACATTACGCTTGCGACGGCGCACCGGGGACTTGTATTTTCAGACCCCAAAGCATTTCGTTTGGCCGTGCAGGGCCGAAGGTATGCCTATGAAAAGCAGGCAGTGTACGCCGCTTTTTGGAACAACCTAAGCACGCCCCTGCAAGAGCTTGGCGAAGGAGACGTATTTTCCGCTCTGTACGAACTAGAAAAATCTAGTCTGGCATTGGGGCATCGCTCGTTTTACCCGCCCAAAGAGCGGTATCCACAGCTTTATCGGTTTTTGACATGGATTCCCGTCGGATCGCTTTTTGCGGCGCCAATTCCGGAAACGCTCTCAACGCAGGACAGTTATAGTCTGCCATGCTCATCAGCAGTTGAAGGATTTTGGCTTGCAGCGAGAGACGTTGGCGCATATGAACTTCCCGGAGGGTGTCGATACAACTTTATTGAAGCGCTCGAGCGCATGGAAACTTACAACAGCAGTTATCCGCTTATTGTTTATGGCGGATACATTAGCGACCTAGGCGCTCTTCGTCGAGCAAACGGGTCGTTTATGCAATTGCTTGGAGCAAAGATCGGGCAGATTATTACAGGACGAAACCAGAACGCCGAGATCGTCAGAAACGCGCTTTTTTGGCTTCAGTCAGAACAAGCGTTTATTCCGCATGGTGATATTCTTGGCGACGGCCTTGTTGAGCTTATCAGCGCCATAATGCACCGCGGATTCGCCCCGTTATTGCGAAGGGTCGGCGACTCACTCTCGGTCAACTGGGCGAAGTTTATTTCTGACACAGGCGTAATTGCC
>CAZKXN010000032.1:0-4925 GCA_964556905.1 uncultured Gammaproteobacteria bacterium | reverse complement strand
GTTGAAAAAGAGATTTTTGAACAGGTTATAGAAGATATATTCTTTCTCAAAGATCGCGGCACGGATGAATATTTTCCCTATACGGGCTGGCAGGAATATGAACTGCGCGCATTGATTGAGCGCTATTTTGATGATGAAGTGCGGAACACCCCAATAAATCTTTATTATGGAAGGCCGACAGTTACAATAGAAAATGTTGAACCATGGACGGCAGATAATCCAATAGCTGTTGTTAACATAAGAATAGATTTCAGTTCAAGCTCCCACGTAAAGTGGTACGAAATGGAGTACCGCCATTATAGAGAGCAGTGGTGGAGGTGGAACAGTCGATTTATTCGTTTTCAAGATTAGATTTCTTTTTTTTCCTTGACCCCCCACCTTTTTAAGCGGGGGGGTCTTTTTTTATATCCCACACTTGATATACTGGACGAGTGTCTTTTTGTTTTATATGTATCTTGCAAAAATAGAAATTCAAGGATTTAAATCATTTGCCGCAAAAACCGTTCTTACATTTCCCGCTCCGGAACACTCCAACAGGGGCGTGACTGCCGTTGTGGGCCCAAACGGTTCAGGAAAGAGCAATATTTCAGATGCCATCCGTTGGTCTCTCGGGGAGCAAAGCATGAAATCCATTCGTGGCAAGCGCTTTGAAGATGTAATTTTTTTCGGCTCGCATTCTCGGTCCGCTGTCGGCATGAGTGAAGCATCTCTTTTTTTTAATAACGACGATCACGGATTTCCTCTTGATTACAGCGAAGTAGTCATCACACGCCGCTTGTATCGCAATGGCGAGTCTGAATATCTCATAAATAAAAACAAGGTTCGGCTTTCCGATCTCATCCTTCTCCTTGCGCAAGCGCATATAGGCCAGAGGAGCTACTGCATTGTAAGCCAAGGAATGATAGACGCCATACTTACGGCAACTCCCGCAGAACGAAAAGGGTATTTTGACGATGCGGCGGGAATTCGAGAATATCAATTGAAACGGGACGCATCAATTTTAAAACTAAACGCGACGAAACAAAACCTTGCGCAGAGCACACTGCACGTTAAGGAGCTTGAGCCAAAAATTCGTTTTCTTGAGCGTCAGATGAAACGGCAGGCACAGCGAGCAGAGCTTGAGGAAAGACACAGAGAATTGATTAGCGCGTACTATGCGTCGGTGTGGAGCGAATATGACCGCAAGGCAGAAAGTTTACGCGCTTCTCACGGCCGACTTGAGGAATTTCGGACTGCATGCGAGCAGAAGACAGAAAGCATTCAGCAAAAATTAAGCGCGTACCAAAAGTCGCACGGCACGAGTGCCGCGGCGGACATTACAGGCCTTCAAAAAGATTTAGACACTCTCTTGGTTCAAAAAAATACTATTCATGCCGCGCTTGCAGTTGCGCAAAGCCAGGCCGTCAAACACAAAGAGAACACCTCTGACGCGTTTCTTGCGTTGCGCACAAATGAGATCTCGGAAGATCTTCAGCGGCTTAGTGAAAAATATGAATTGCTTCAAAAAGAAATCAACGACCTTACAGAACAGGAAAAAAATGCGGCGCACGACCTTGCCGCGTACAATCAAAAACACCCCCAGCCCCCCCTCGCTTCTATGGATGCAGTAGTAAATGGTCTTGCCGCTATCGCCGCGCTGGAAGACCAAACAGCGAAACATGCATCTCACCCCAAACTTCTCATTTTTGTAACGCACGTTTTTACCAAACTCCGCTCCGTTATTGAAACCGCAAGGGCTGTTGCCGGCATAAATACGGCAAAGGGGGAGATTTCGGAAAATTTTGCAGTATCTCAAGAGCGAGATTCTGTTCTTGTCCGCCTGTATGAAGTGCGGGCCAGAAAGGAGCGCATTGAACAAGAATGTGTTTCGCTTGAAAGCGAGCGCAATCAAAAAATGCGCATAGCGGACTCACTTCGCGTTTCAGGAAACAGTTCAAGCGACAGGATAGCGTCATACCAAAAAGAATTGCAGTCGCTGGACAAGAGCATACATGATATTCGCCTACGCCTCTATAATGAATATGCTTCAGGAGAGGAAGCGAAAACGGCGTTGATACATCTTCAAAAAGAGCTCCAAGGACGGCAGAGGGAATTGTTCTCGCTTCAGAAAGAGGAGCACGAAGCGCGCGTTGAACTTGCAAAGATTGAAGCAAAGCAGGAGGAGTTGTTTAAGACGATTTGCGATGAATTTCGTGTGAGCAAAGAAAAAATGGACGAGTTTGCGGATGATACGAAAAAACTTTATGCAGTATTCGGCGCTCCGCAAGCTCTTGCCGATCGCGATGCGGCAAAACAGGAGATTGAAAAACTTAAAAAAACCCTTGAAAGCATAGGTTCTGTGGATCAAGAAGCGCTCAATGAATACGGAACAATTCATGAACGGTATTTATTTCTCACAAAACAAATGAGCGATTTAGAAGAAACAATGAAAAAGCTTGAGAATGGCATTGTAGAGCTCGATCAAGTTATGGAAGAGCGTTTTGTAAAATCAATGAAAAAAATAAACGAAAAGTTTCAGGAATATTTTTCGTCACTGTTCGACGGAGGGAGCGCTCGCATTGTAATTTTGAACGAGCAAGATGAAGAGGGCCAAGAGCAGGAGGAGCTTGTATCCGGCATTGACATAGAAGCGTCGCCGCCAGGGAAAAAGCTGAAAAGCATTTCATTTCTTTCCGGGGGAGAACGCGCGCTTACCGCGATTGCCCTTTTATGCGCAATTCTTTACACCAACCCCTCCCCCTTTGTTGTCCTTGATGAAGTTGATGCGGCTCTTGACGAATCAAACGCTCTGCGCTTTGCCGCAATTTTAGGAGATCTTGCCCGTAAGACGCAGTTCATAGTGATTACGCACAACAGAGTAACTATCCATGCCGCGCAAGTTCTATACGGCGTTACCATGGGAGACGACGGGGTTTCCCATATCGTAAGTCTTGACGTTATGGGTTTACGTGGTACAATAGCTCAATCTTCAATCGGTTCGTGATGCGCAGGAAGAGAGCTTGTTTGCGCAACAGCGTATGGTTTGAATGATATATAAATGTTAAACTCCGTTTTCCATGTTAATGATCCGCCTCGCGCGCCGAGGGAAAAAAAATAGGCCGTTTTTTCGGGTATATATTGCCGAAAAAACAAAAGATGCGTTTGGAACATCTCTTGAGGAGTTAGGGTGGTATGATCCGGTGAGCTCTTTAAAGCCCAGCGAATTACGCGCTGACCGCATTCGCTACTGGCTTTCCAAGGGAGCAAAGACGTCATCTACGGTCCACAATCTTTTGATTGCCAAAAAAATAATTGAGGGTCCGAAAATCAAAATTTACAGTCTGCGAAAGAAAAAAAAGGAGTAGTAATTTTTGCTTGACAGCAACGAGCGATTTGATATATTTTGTTTTGGAACCGTAGAGAAAGCATGACGGCAAAAAGGTCGACCGTTTTTGCATGCGCTACGAAAAAAATAGCCATATAAACAGTATATGATATGGGAAAGTATCAAGATCAAGAATTTGTTGAATACATTGTAAGGGCGATTGTTGGAAAGCCCGAAGACGTTTCAACAGAGCGCACAATAGATGAAAGAGGCGTACTGATCACACTCAAACTCAATCAGGCGGATATGGGGTATGTGATTGGCAAACGCGGACAAACCGCAAGATCAATTCGCACTCTTCTCAAGATTGTCGGCGCAAAAAATAATGCTCGGGTGAACCTAAAGATCTACGAGCCGGAAGGAAGCAGATATTCCGTCGGAAGCCAGCCACACGCAAACGACACAAGCGTTGTTGATGACTTCAAAATCTAGAGCATACGATTGTTGTAAGAGCCCCCCGTCTTTTTGGAGGGCTCTTTGCTGTTTATAAACTGTTTTTATGTGTTGATAAAAGGCAGAAGGATATATGAGATTTGATATTATCACAATTTTCCCGGGCATATTCGGCTCTTATCTGGATGAGAGTATTTTACAGCGCGCGCGGAAAAAAAAATTAATTTCTACCCATATTCATGATTTACGCGCATGGACCTCTGATAAGCGCAAAGTTGTTGACGATCGTCCGTATGGCGGCGGACCTGGGATGATTCTTAAAGTTGAACCCATCGTAAAAGCATTGCGTGCGATTAAGCGAAAAAAGAAGTCGCGCGTGATACTCCTTGATCCTGCAGGCAAGCAGTTTACCCATGCGCTGGCAAAAAAATACAGCAAGCTCGACCAACTCATTTTTGTCTGCGGTCGGTATGAAGGGTTTGATGAAAGGGTTAAAAAATTTGTCAATGAAAGAATTTCCATTGGACCCTATGTGCTTAGCGGCGGAGAACTGCCCGCACTCGTTATCCTTGAGGCAGTCGCGCGGCTTATACCGGGCGTTTTGGGAAACATTGAATCCATTAAAGATGAAAGCCACTTTGTGGAAGGGTATATTGAATACCCGCAATATACACGCCCCGAGATTTTTGACGGATGCCGTGTTCCGCGCGTGCTTTTGAGCGGAGATCACAAAAAGATAGATAAGTGGCGGGCGAAGAGGAAGCGATCGTAGTTTTTTCCCCTGTGGACAACCATGTGAATACGCGTCTATTGACAGGTATAAAGTTATTAGATATGATTTTGTTTGTGTTCATAATTTGAAACCTCCTTTCTATAGAAGCAAAAATTCTCACTTCCAACACATAAGCACAGGGGAGCGCAGAAAAAAGAGAGAAGTCATACCGGCTTCACTCTTTTTTCTTCGCTTCATTACGACGACGAAAGCGACGAAGCGAAGCGATCTTTGACAAATAAAAGCGATTAAGACCGTAAGTATCCCGAGTCATATTGGGATACCATAAAGTCAATTCCTTTATCACAAAAAACAAAATACTTAAGAGTCAATCAAATTTAAGAGTTTGATCCTGGCTCAGGATGAACGCTGGCGGCGTGTCTAAGGCATGCAAGT